>DORQ01000265.1:7209-7983 GCA_003514205.1 Acidimicrobiaceae bacterium | reverse complement strand
AATGATACGGCGACCACCGAGATCTACACTCTTTCCCTACACGACGCTCTTCCGATCTCACCTCGCCGACGAATGGCACACCACCCTCGGGCACCTCGCCCTCCTCGTCGGTGCGAACATCCCCGAAGGCCTCGACCGGCTCGCCGAAGCGGTAGAGGAACGCCGAATCAAAGCCACATCACCAACGGTGCGGAACATCCTCCACCACACCCGAGTGATCGTCGCCCTCAGGGATCAGGCGACACCCATCCCCCACGCCCTCGCGGCGAAAGAAGCCGCAGCACAGAAAGAGCTTGAGATCGCACGCCAATACTGCGCTGCATGCGCAACACCAGGCGGGCCAATCAAGTCAGGACTATGCAAGCCGTGCTACCAGCTGCGCGCCTACTGGATAGGGAAAGGAATGACCGAAATGGCCAACCCGGCCACCTTCGAAGCGCACATAATCGCCAGCGTCGTCGCTGGATCTGCTGTCCGCCCAGGCTCTCCACATTCACCTCACACCCGGACACGGGAGCATGCAGCATGAAGCGGAGGTCAGCAAGAAAGAGACCAGTAACCACCAGGCAACACGGCGTACCAGTATCCGCCAATCTGACTAGTCCGCGTGATATGGTCAGATTCATAGTGTTGATCCCTCACGCCCAAGCGGAGGGATCTTCCCCGCACCGTGCCCGAGATGATCGGCCACGGTGCGGGGATCTACCCCGTTTTGGCGCTATCACTGGCGCTGTAAGAGCGAGCACGCATGCCACTGAGTCTGAGTGGCGACCC
>DORQ01000265.1:3156-7011 GCA_003514205.1 Acidimicrobiaceae bacterium | reverse complement strand
GTGGGCTGCCCATGCGTGCAAGCACATCGCAGGAGGTGCCGAGGTGGCCAACCGCTATGGACGCCAGCTCTACGCCTGGCAGAAGGCCTCAGCCCGTCAACGAGCGCTCGGCCTACCGTGCGCACTGTGTGGTCGACCGATTGATTACAGTGCTGAGGCGCGGACACCTTGGGCGTTCACAGCCGATCACATCGTGCCCGTATCAAGGGGCGGCAACCTCCTCAGCCCTACCAACATCCGCAGCGCCCACAATCGTTGCAACACGAGCAGGGGTAACCGCGAAGAAGCCGTGAGGCGGTCGAGGGCGTGGTGATGCATCCCCTCCCCCTGTTTTTTCTGATTTGGGGGTCGCTCCAGATGCCGGTGGTCTGCACTTTTTCTCTCCCTAAATAAATTCCGAGGGGCGGTGGACCGTGGCATCGAACCTGACGAGCACCGACCGAGCCAAGGTGCTCAGGGCGTTGCAGCTGAAAATCGCAACCTCGATCGAGCGGGCGAAACCCAACGAAGTCGCCCCACTTGCACGCCAACTGATGTTCGTCACGGCCGAGCTCGCAACGATCACGAAGCCGGAGGCGAGTAGTGTCGATGACCTCGCTCAGGCGCGTAATCGCCGCCGCACCAAAGCCAGCGCTGCTGGTTCAGCCACCAGAAGTAAGCAACGCAGCAGTTGAGGCGATCGAGCTCGCAGCGTCGGCTGGGCTTGATCTTGACCCGTGGCAACAGTTGGCGCTTCGAGCATCTCTCGGCGAGACCGATACGGGCAAGTGGGCAGCGACTCGGGTTGGTGTCATCGTCCCTCGTCAGAACGGCAAAGGGGCGTGCATCGAAGCACGCGAACTGGCCGGGTTGTTCTTGTTCGGCGAGAGGACGATCAACCACACTGCCCACTTGTTCAAGACCGCAGCCGATGCGTTCGAGCGAATCACTGGACTGATCGAGAACACCCCGGACCTCTTGCGAAGAACCTTGTATATCCGCCGTTCTCACGGTGAGGAACGCATCCGTTTGCGAAGTGGAGCGGAACTCAAGTTCCTAGCTCGCTCGGCATCATCGGGGCGAGGACTCGGTGGTGATCTCCTGATCTTGGATGAGGCCTACCACTTGCCAGCGGCAGTGATGGGAGCAATCCAGCCAACCCTGTCGGCCAGAGTGAACCATCAGCTGTGGTTCACGAGTTCACCACCGGTGGAAGAATACGCGGTTGAGGGGCGCACGCTTCGCAGACTGCGTTGTACTGCCGAGTCGGCGGACCCCGGCCGCCTGGCGTGGGTCGAGTACTCCAACCCCTCGGGCGTGGACCCGACAGACCGTAAGGCATGGGCAAGGGCGAACCCTAACCTCGGCACCAGATTGTCGATCTCGGCCGTCGAGGACGAGTTAGACACACTGGAGCCAGCGATCTTCGAGGTGGAACGCCTCGGCGTTTGGACACCCGACCCAGACCAAGACATCGAAGCGGCAATCCCACTCACCGAGTGGGAAGCGTGCGAGCATGCTGACGCTGCGCCATCAGATCCCATCACATTCGCTTTCGATGTCGCCCCCAATCGCAACTCGGCATCGATTGTTGCCGTGGGCGACTGGCATGGTCACCCATGCGTCGAGCTCGTCGAGCAACACTCGGGCACGGAATGGCTAGTAGATCGCCTCGGCGAGTTGTGCGAAACATGGGATTACACAGCGGTAGCGTTCGACTCGGGTTCTGCGGCCGGGTCATTCCAGCCACAGCTTGAGAGGCTCGGGATCCGTCTGGCCCCCGAGGGCACTGCGGGCGTGAAGCGGGCAGCTGGGCGACTGTACGACAGTGTGGCATCAGGGCAGCTTGCCCATTGGGGGCAACCGGAAATGGCGGTCGCCGTCGGCGGTGCGAAGAAGCGGGACATCGGAGACGCTTGGGCGTTCGGCAGGCGATCCTCGGCCATCGACATCACCCCTGTGGTAGCGACATCTTTGGCGCTTATCACCCATGAAGACCCACCCGAATTGCCAGCCGAGCTGCTCGAATTCGTGTACTAGGAGGCAACGATGCGGTTTGAACAGCTCTGTGAACTCGCTGGCTTGGCGCTCCTGATCGCCGGTCTTGCAATGCTGCCGCTAGCGGTGACCCTCATGGTTGTTGGCGTGGTGCTCATTCTTGTTGCGCAGGCCATGCGATGACGATCGTTTCGCGCATTCTGGCGCTATCGGGCGAACGTGGAGAACAGCGCGACGTGGTCGGGGATGCGCTCTCGCGGTTGCGTCCTGGTGCAGGATACAGCGGAGGCTTGAAAGCTCCTGTTCCCGAGCCCAGCATCGGTGAGGCAATACGCCTTGACACAGTGTGGGCATGCGTCGACCTCACAGCGGATCTACTGGGCACACTCCCGGTAGGCGAATACCAGCGCGGCGAGGGAGTTCGAGTCGAGCTGCAACCGTCACAGATCGTGGCAGCACCATCGGCCACCATCGGCCAGATTGACTGGCGGACCCAGTACTGGACATCGCAGATGCTCCGCGGGAACGTGTTCGCGCTGATCACGGAATGGACGAAGGACCTTTGGCCCGCACGAGCGGAGATGATCAACCCCGACGCCGTCTCGTGGGATACCGAGTCGGGACGCTACCGGGTGGGCGACAGCCTTCATGACGCGTATCCGCTGGGCGACCTCTGGCACGTTCCTGGGCTGACTATTCCGGGCTACAGGTTCGGCCTCTCCCCGCTCATGGCTGCCGCTGCTCAGGTTTCGCTCGGGCTTTCCGTGCAAGGCTTCGGTCGACGCTGGTTCGAGGACGGGGCTCACCCGAGCGCGATTATCAAATCGTCGAGCATGATCAGCCCCGAACAGGCGAACTCGATCAAGACAAAGGTCCTCCAGGTGCTGAACGGGACACGCGAACCGTTAGTAGTGGGTAAGGACATCGACTACCAGCCGATCCAGATCGCACCCGAGGAATCCCAATTCCTCGAAACAATCGGGGCCTCAGAGCGTCAGATCTGCCGTATCTTCCGGATGCCACCCGAGATGATCGGCGCGACGTCGGGCGGGGATTCGGTCACCTACGCGAATGTTGAGCAGCGCGGGCTGCATTTCCTCACCTACAGCGCAGGACCACGGCTTTACCGGGCCGAGGCGGCGTGGTCGGCGCTGCTACCTCGTCCCCGATACGTGAAGCACAAGGTCGATGCACTTCAGCGCGTCGACTACGCATCTCGAATCAAGGGGATGGATATCGAGATCCGCAACGGGACACTTGGCCGCGATGAAGCCAGAGCGCTCAGCGAACGCCCACCTATCGGCGGCAATGATCAGTTCATGTGGCCACCAGTTGGCGCCAGTTTGGCCCCATCAACCTCATCGGAGGACCAGTGAAAGACCTACGAAACCTTCCCCAACCGGTCCTCGATCGGCTCGCTTCAGTCATCGGCGACGATGAACCAGGGCGTGGGCAACGCCGTGGGTTCGACGTTGTATCTCGCTCGACCCTTGCATCGGCTCGCCTCTTCACACCCGAAACCCGAGCCCTTGACGGCGGAGGATGCGAGGTGTCCGGCTACGCAACGGTGTATGACTATGCCTACAACGTTGGCGGAACCTACGGATGGGATGAAATCATTGCTCAGGGCGCTTGTGCCAAGTCGCTGGCCGAGCAGGACCGCTGTGTATTCCTGGTCAATCACGACTCCTCGACCGCTCTCGGCGTGCCACTTGCAGCGACGTACTCGGGTGACCTTACGCTCTCTGAGGACAAGGTCGGACTCCGAACCGAGCTCACACTGCTGCCGACCAACACGGTCGCCGAGATGCTTATTGACGGACTGCTGAACAAGCGAGTCGACTCGATGAGTTTCGCTTTCCGGGTCACCCGCCAGGA
>DORQ01000265.1:1496-2939 GCA_003514205.1 Acidimicrobiaceae bacterium | reverse complement strand
GCCAACCCTGCCGCGACGATTACCGCTCGCGACGAGAACACCGAAATCGAAATCCCGGCATCGCTCGACTGGCGCCGCCGCGAACTCGAAGCGCTCCGCCTCCGGAGCGTCTGACGCCGACTGCTACGCCGTGGATCGCGCCGCCCAACTCGGGCACCCGTTCCACACCTAGCGGTCACCTCGGGAACACACCACACCTACCACCCCGAAAGGCCAACCATGTTGGAACAACTCCGGGCACGCTTGCGCGCCCTCCTCAATCAGCGCCAGGCGCACCAAGAGACCCTCGATCAGATCCTCGCGACTTGTGAGGCCGAGGGCCGATCGGCATTCAGTGCCGACGAAGACACCAAGTGGGCAGAGACACGCTCAGCGATCGACACCATCGACGCCGAGCGGGCACCCGTTGAGGAACGCATTGCAGAGCTCGAAACCCTCGCCACTTCCTCAGCTGCCGCTACCGCAGCGCTCGCCGCAGCAGGCGCTGCACCAGCTGGTGCTCCTGCGGTTGTCCGATCCGAACCAGCGACCTATCGCCGAGACAACGCTCGCGATGTGTCGTTCTTCGGCGACGCCTACCGCTCACAGCGGGGCGACTTCGAGGCACGTGAGCGCCTTGAGCGTCATGGCCGCGAGATGGTCGCCGCTGGCGAACTGCCAGAATCACGCGATGTCGGAACGGGAGCGTTCGGTGCTCTTGTGGTGCCGCAGTACCTGACTGAGTTGTATGCCGAGGTCGCCCGCTCTGGTCGACCCACGGCGAACGTAGTCCGATCGCTGCCTCTTCCCGATGAGGGCATGACCCTCAACATTCCGCGCGGTACGACCGGCACAGCTACGGCTGAGCAGTCGTCAGAGAACACCGCCGTTCAAGAGACCGACTTCGACGAGACAACCTTGCAGGTGTCGGTAGCCACCATTGCTGGCCAGCAGGACGTTTCCCGCCAGTCGATCGAGCGGGGCCGCGGGACCGACGAGATCGTGTACGCCGATTTGGTGGCCGACTACGCGACCAAGGTCAACGCGTACGTGTTGTCGAAGGCTTCCATCGGCTTGCTGAATCAGTCGGGCGTGAACTCGGTGACGTACACCGACGCGAGCCCGACTGTGACGGAGCTCTGGCCGAAGCTGGCTGACGGTACCCAACAGGTCAACTCGACTCGGTTCATGCCAGCGACGGTAGCGATCATGCACCCACGCCGGTGGGGTTGGTTGACCGCGGCTGTCGATTCGACCGGGCGACCTCTGTTCGTGTCGTCTGTCGCTCCGCAGAACCCTATGGGTGTCGGCGTAGCGAACGAGTACGGCCAGGTCGTGGGCACGTTGTCCAACGGGCTGCCCGTTGTGACCGATGCCGGGATCCCGACCGACCTTGGCGGCGGTACTAACGAGGACGCCATCCTCATCATGCGGGCAGATGATGCGCTCCTCTGGGAGGAAGCG
>DORQ01000265.1:0-1247 GCA_003514205.1 Acidimicrobiaceae bacterium | reverse complement strand
ATTGCGAAGATCAGCGGCACGGGTCTGGCTACGCCGACCTTCTAGCACTGACGGCGGGCGGAGCCACTTCACGTGGCTCTGCCCGCCACCCCACACACCCAACACTGAGGAGCAACCATGAGCATTGAAGCACTGAAGGCCGAAATGGCCGGCTACTTTGTCCGAGGGCTTGACGATCGGGCCAATGAAGTAGCCGCGGAGATTCGCCGCCTCGGCTCCGATGTCGAAACCACAGCAGCGGTCACCCCACTGGATACCCCGGAGGATGCCGCTCCGGACGCCGAACTCGACGCCCCGGAGGAAGATGCCTCATCGAAGGCGAAGCCTGCTCCTCGAAAGCGGATCCGGTAGCAGATGAGAGTATCTCTCGGGTCCTCCTCGCCGCTTGTTGCGACGCTCGATCGGGCGGGCCGAACCGTCGCGCTCGATGAACCGGCAACGGCGACGATCGAGGCAGCGTCGGGAGCCACTCACACTGGCGGAGAGTGTGCGGGGTGGCCAGATATTCCTAACGCCTGGCACTTCGAGCTCGACGCCACACACACAGCCGACCTCGACACGCTCGTGGTGCGGTTCGCCGGTACGGCTGACTCTGTTGACGTGGCGAAATACATTGGCGTGGAGGTTGTGAGCTCGACGATGTTCACGATCGGGGACCTCCGTTCGATGCCGGATCTCGACAACGAGCAGCGCTATTCCCACCTCACGTTGACCGCTGCACTCGATTGGATCGAGGCGCTCATCGAAACAACCGTGGAGACCTCGTTCTGCGAGCGGCGCTACCAGGAGACCCGAGCCATCAAGGGCTGCACTGTAGCCCCGTTCAAGGCCTACCCATCGCAGCTATTCGGCCTCACTTTCAACGGCGAGGCCGTTGACCCCGCCGCGTGGGAGCTGGATCGTTCTGGAGTGCTCACAGCACCCTCCCCATTCTTCGGGTCGCTGACGATCGACTACTCTGCGGGGTTCTCCACGCACGCACCCGCCGACCTCGCAGACGCAGCCCTACAGGCCGCACGTGCGAAGGTGCTATCCCGTGGTCAATCTGGGATGCCAGACCGAACACGCTCGATCAGCAACGAATTCGGGTCGACATCGTTCGCTATTGCAGGCCCCAATCAGCCAACTGGTTACCCCGAGGTGGACGCCATCCTCATGAAATGGCGCGATCTCGTCCGACTTCCAGGGCTAGCGTAGTGCCAGCCTCAGCAATCCCCGCGGTCATCGATTGGTTGTTGGGCGACCTC
>DORQ01000079.1 GCA_003514205.1 Acidimicrobiaceae bacterium | reverse complement strand
TACACCACTTGATGGGACTCACCCTCTCAATCACCGTGACGTACCTTTCCAAGTCGGCCGCAGGAACAATTCGGCCGACTTCGCTGGGTATTCAAATCGGACCTAATACAGCACGTCCGTGCGGAACTCTTGTTGGCGGACGAGATCGAACAGATTCTCGAACCAAAGGGTCCGTCGATGACAGCTAGACATCTGCACCCGACGGATGAGCCTTCGGCGTCGAGCCGTGCTGCCAGGATTGTTGCTTCACCCTCGGTCCGCTGGGCTACAAATCGCCGCCGCCGCTAAATGGGACGGGTTCCACGACACGTCGGGTAGGACCGACATCCCCAGAAGTTTGAACCGACTCGTGCGCCCTTGGTGGCCGTGCGCCGAACCATTGGCTGCGAGCACGTTGGACAGTCAGGAGACGTCGCCGACGTTGTTGTAGTGCGGATCGGTGAAGCCGGTT
Organism: Acidimicrobiaceae bacterium; assembly: GCA_003514205.1. Classification (GTDB taxonomy): domain Bacteria; phylum Actinomycetota; class Acidimicrobiia; order Acidimicrobiales; family Microtrichaceae; genus UBA11034. Next base: position 7,794 of record DORQ01000079.1, on the reverse strand, counting down.
GAGGTATCGCAGCATCCCCTGTCGGCTCCGACAAGTTGACGCCACGCCCTTGCACCGTGCGAATCATCTTGATCAGACGTGGCCCGTCCACCAAGTCCAGATTCCGGCCTGACGCAAAGGCCGTGGCGTCAGCGCTGAATTTGCCCGACGTGGCCACCACCCCGCCCGTCGCCCTCTTGCGCTGACCACTCCAAACAACTCTCGCACCACCTTTACGCCCACTGTTTGGGAACGCCAGTGCTTGCACTGAACCAGTATCGTCTCTGTGCCCTTCTTGAGTACGAGGTCAACGCCGCCATCCGCACCTGCGGCTGTTTCCTGCACGCCGAAACCTTCTAGCCGATACGCCTCGCCAACCAGCATTTCGAATTCTCGCCAGGTCAGGTTGTTGATGGTCGCAGCGGGATCTTCGCCGCTCATGTCGCTGGTGATCCGCTTCCGCCGTCGGCGTGTGATGACTGAGTTGGCTGCGCCCAACACGAAGAGCAGGGGAAGAAGCCATTGCCCGACCACGGCCACTGTGTGCCAGAGAGTGTGCCCAAGCGATGATTGGATTGCGCCTGAGTCGAGCACCACCGTTCGCTCGGCCAAATGATGAAGGCCGAAGTAGGACCCAACGGCGAGCGAGATCCCAACCCACCACGGTGCAAGCCCAACGAGGCCAACCACATCTTGTGCAACGCTGCTTTGCTCCTTCGCCATGCCGTCCCTTAATTCTTATGCCGAGCGCCGTTCGTTCACGATCTGATTTATCGGCTCACTACCTCGCTTCATGAGCGGTCAGGGAAAGCCCCTTGCGGGGCTGGCCTCAGGCCAAGTAACCGGCCTCCGTACAAGCAGAACCTATGTTGGCGACCGACGCAAGGATGCCAGGCATGTCGCCGGCATCAACTGTGGCGACCAGATACGCAGCTGCGGTCTTCAGCCTTTCTGTCGAGTTGTCAAACAGGTAGGCGATCACCGCTAGGCGCATGATCATTGCATCCGCTGCCTCCGCAGACATTTCTGTGGACGGTTGACTAGAAAGGGAAAGATCGACGAGCAGATCCCGCAGCCGCTGACATCCTTCCTCACCCGGCAACAGCGTCGATTCGGTCACCTGTCTGGTGTCGGACGAAGTCCCTTCGGACATGCACCCGCTCAACACGGCTGTCGCACCTACGGCCAGGAATGCCTGCCGAATTCCCATCGTTACCTCGTCTCTTCGGTTCAGGCTGCGAGCAGCGCAGAAGGCAGGAGTGGCTATGCGCCACTCGCATCCTTCATCGGCCACAAGGCCGAACTCCTAAAGGGAGATCCCAGTGGGTCCTCCTGCAAACTGAAGCCCAGAGTGACGACACTGCGAGTTGAGCCTGACGAGCCGAATGAGTCGGTTCTGTTGACGAACACGAGCGGCTGGCACGAAGTGGATGTGCGCAGTATGGAAAGGCCATCGAAGGTGCGACGGCGTTGATGGTGAAACTACACGAACCACTCCCGCCGGACACATGGCGCCGACGGCCAGGTGGCGCAGCAGTGCGAGGATCGGGTCCGCTGGCTTCCCCGGCAGTATCCCGGGCGACGCCCACACTCGGCTGGAATGATGCTCGGGGGCTGACATGTTAAGAGCACTGCCCTAAGGAGCCGTTCGTCCAGGTCTATAATCGTCACAACGTCTGATCGAGGTCTGCGGGGCCAAAGTGCAAGTAGATTCCGGCGTCGACGTATCGGTTCCGTTGTAGCCGCATCCAAGGATTCAAGCGCTCCGCAGATCGGCAGCAGCCTGCCGCTCACGACGTACCTTGGCAACGAAGGCCGTCGTGGTCCCATCCACAGTAGCGAGCACCTGTGACGCAGTCAGACCGGCGTCAATCGCCCGATTGACTGCAATTCTTCGTGGGTCAAGATGTTTCGAAGGTTTGCGTCCGGCTGGCCTTGGCGTCTTTCCCGTCGGGGTGCCGTCGGCTCGACGTCCAGGAACTCTTGCTCCACCGAGCTTGACACCCTTTGATTTCGCAACTGCCAACCCTGCTTTCGTGCGCTCCGAGATCAGACGCCGCTCCATCTGCCCCACGGAAGCGAGCATGTTCCGCGTGAGTTCCGCATGCGGCGTGCCTGTAGGTTCGCCTAGTTCGAGCACGTGCAATGTGCCGCCACACTGCTCGATGCAACGGACGATCTCGGCCACGTCGCTGACGGCACGGCTGAGCCGGTCAATCTTGGTGACTACAAGGGTCCCCCCTGTTCGGCAGACATTCTTCAGCACGGTTTCGAATTTCGGCCGACCGGCTCGGTCCTTGCCGCTTGCGTGCTCAATCGTCATCGTTGCGTCGGGGTATCGGGCGAGGATGGCCGTCCTTTGTACCTCGATGCCGTATGCCTGATCCTCGGTGCTCGTTCGGCAATATCCAGATATTGATGTCATTGACGAATGATATCTGCGACCGTTCAGCTATTCAACGTCCGTTGGATTATCGAACGCCTTCGGATGAGCGTCCGGAATGGAGCCAGGCACACTTGGCCGCACTGCAGACCGGCGAGGGGAAGTCCGACGGAACCGGTTAAAGAGACCGGCGGCTAAGCCGATAGTTGATGTGAACTAAGCGGACGGAGAACGACAAGTGATATCAAGGATCGCACTGACAGCGCTCGCCCTAGCAGCGCTCGTTTCATGTTCATCAAATTCGGGGTCACGAGTTGAGGATGCGGCGACGGTGTCAGCACAGACGACGACCGAGGTACCGACCACTACCGAAGCGCCAACCACTACCGAAGTGCCGACCACTACCGAAGCCCCGACGACGACCACGGCACCGCCTGTGCAACTCGACCAAGCTTCGCTCGGCACAGCGCTTTACACGGCACATGTCCCGTTCGACCAGTGCGAACTTCCAGCGCAACTTATCGAAGGCGATACGAAGAAGGTCAGTTGTTCCGTGGAGAACGTAGACGGCTCCGCTGGCATCTGGGTGTTCGTGGTGCATTCGAACAGTGCGCTCTCAGGGATCGAATACACGGAAGTGAGACCCGCTCCAACTTCTTGGGAGATCGAATGCCCTGGCACTCTGCGCCAAGTGATCTACAACGGTACTTCGAGCGCCCCGTACAAGTACGGCGAGATGACAGCTGCGTATCCAGGTGGCACCACGCAGGATTCACCCGACCTACCCATACATTTAGAGAGTGATCCCGTGCCGATGGGCGATCACTTCTGCGCTCAACCTGGGAGCTTTGTATATATAAGCTTGCAGAACTCGCAAGATAGTGGTGACATCTCGTGTTCCATCGAAGTCGACGGGATCTTGATCGCCAACATCAAATCATACGGTGGTTACACGATTGCCTCATGTTCAGGCACCGCCTGACCTTCTCCATTGTGTCTATGCCAAGTAAGGCCCTGGATCTCGCCTCCCAGGGTTGAGGACAGGTTCTTCAAGTCAGCAACGAATTGGTTGCTTCCCCGTGTCCATATCTACGGTCGGTGGCAAAGCCGAAGCCGCACGCACCGAATTCCCGACCACCGCCCTCTATCCGGGTCAGCGCTGTGCAAGTGGGAAACCTCCCCACGCCATACAGCTTGGGTCAACCGAGGTGACGGCTCAGTCCGTTGAAGATCGATTCAGCCGCCTTGACCCGCCCGTCCTTCAGGAAGTCTTTGAGACCGCATCCCAGAGGTACACCGCCGCCGCCAACTTGACGGTTGTGCTGACTCGCAACTCGTCACGAACGACCCACATTGCGAGTTGGTCAGCGACGGCGAGCGGAGTAATGGTGGGATCAATCAAACTTGGGTCTGCGCCGCTGATGACACCCACGAGATAGCGCCGCCAGCCCGCTTCAAGGAACATGCCGCCTGAGCCATGTGACCGGCATCGGTCCGTGCCTACACAAGACCACGCTCGGCACTGAAAGCCGTTAGGACGAACCCAGCGACAACGCCGCTTCCACGCTGGCCAACCCTTTGGGACTCTGTAACGAGCGCCATATCCGTATCTGTTCTGCACGTTCGCGATTTGCCTGCCTAAAGCTACTTACGAACTGCGCAGCAAGGTGTCAAGCCGTGTACTCACTCGTCGGGCAACGGCCCTTGTGTCCCAATACTCAGAGTAATCCGTCGACGAAATCAGCGTACCCTCCTGATCTGCCGGAACCATCTCGATGGCGAGGGGGAAGGTAGCAGAGAGCATCAAACGAGGGACAGAAGGCTTCAATCCGAGAGCTACGGGTTCGCCTGTGGTACTAAATGACTCCATACACAATTGTATCCGCTCTCACCTCGGACTCTGACCGGCCAAACATTTCATGTCGCCTATTCGGTTCGACGATGAGTGAACCGGTGCACGAGTTAGGGCACCGGTGTTCTCTGGGACAATGGGAGCCTGCCCACGAGCCGAGAGCGCCTCATGTGAGGCAGGCACGCCTAATCACGCCTGTCACCTCTGGCACCTATGAACGCCTGGGTTTCCGGCACTTTCGTGATGACAGGTGACAGGGTGACGGGCTGTCCATCTCTACACTTCCCCCCTCTATCTTCTCTTTCATCCAAAGTTCAGAGTTGAGAGTGACTGTCACCCCTGTCACCTTGTCACCTGACTGAGCGTTAAGAGTCTGGCCTTGTTGGTTCTGCCGTGCTTATGGACAGCCACGCCGTGAGCCTTCAGAGTTGCCAGCCCACGAGTGAGCACTCCACCTGCTGCCGCTGGCGTCTTAGGCCATGCGTCGGCTCTGTTGAGTGTCACGTCAGGTCGGTTGTTGATCTGCACGAATAGACCACCAACGGTGCCAGTCCACTCTTCACGGTTCTCCATGAACGACACGACAGCCGAGAGGAATGGACTGCTGTCCAGCACCTCGTAAGCAGACGATTGAGTCTGCTCGTTGAAGGCGTCAACGGACTTCCATCCGGTCACGTGATCGAGTGCGTACAGCAAGTGACCGAAGTCGGCCATTCGTGGCCTGCTCGTCGGCTTGACTACCTCACGTGCTGCAAGCACCTTCACCAACAGATCGAGGTACGCACCGAGAATCTGTGAGCCGTGAGCGTCCTGCCATGCAACAACGTCGCTTTCCTTCATGCGCCGTTCGTCTGTGATGTCGGCCAGTTCGACTCTGACCATTCGGTCGATGAGATCTCCACGCAGTGAATTGCCTACGTCGATGCTCGTCAGGATGAGTGCGCAGTGAATCCGTGAGACGCTGATTCCGTTGTCTGTGTACAACGTGCGCTTTACAGTGCCGTCACCCGTGACGGCCGTACACAGAGCGTCAGACAGCCAATCAGGGATGAACGAGAGGTTGTCGAATCCGATGATCTGAGAGCCTGACGCTTGCTCCTGCCAGGCCTTCTCATCTCGTGGTCTCGTTCTCATCGGCACGGGTGTTGGGTCCAACAGTTCAATCAGCGTCTTGGCCGTGCTCGTCTTCGCTGCGCCCTGTGAGCCAGTGAGGAAGAGCACAGGACGTGGGAAGTCAAATACCGCTGAGAGCATCCAACCGACCAGCAATGGCCACTGTTCATCGTTCACGTTGACGATCTCTCTGAGCGTCTCCAGAGAGCCGCCAGTCGTTGGCGTGACAATAGGTGACGTCGTTGCCGTGCGTCGGAAGTACACCCCGTCAGGAGCCTTCTCAAGCACCTTCCAGCCCTTGCCTGTCGCCTCAACAACGGTGCCCGTGTCGGTGCCAAGGTCAATGAGGATCGAGCCGTTGACGTTGGCGTAGCGAAGGTGGAATTGCCGTGGCTCTGTCAGGTACGCCTGGAACGTCGCTGCGGCGAGTGCGTCACGCACGACGTTGGCCGATGGGTACGAACCGTGCTCAAAGTTGAACATGCACAACATCTCTGCCGTGATCTCAGCCCTGTTCGCTGCGAGGCTGATCGGCCTGCCGAACGGGCGCCCCTCACCGTCACAACGCATAGCGAAGATGTCGCCATCTGTTGAGCGCACGAACTCGTATCGCTTCTGTGCGAGCCACGTCATCTTCGTGGTCTGAGTCGGCTCTTTGGTCTTCGTCTCTTCTTCACTCATGCCTTCACGCTCTTGACGTTGAAGGATTCGCCTCCCTTCGCACTGACGTAGGTGTCCAGTCGAACTGTTACACGCTTGCCGATTAGGGCATCAACCGTCTTGCTGATGTCAGCGTTTAGCCACTCGTCACCGAGCAGAGCGCTCACGACGCCTGTGAACTTCTTCAGTCCGTACTCGTTGCTGAGCACGTAGTAGCCACGGACTTTGCGACCTATGGTCAACTTGAACTCAAGCGTCGCCATTGCGTTACCGGCCTTGCTGTCGCCTAGTCCGGTGTCAACGATCACGGCTGCGTAGTCAGTGTCGATCTGTAGCGGCACCTCTACGACCATGTGAGGTGCGACCTTGTTCAGGAGATCCTGAAGCGAGGCGGTCACTTGGCCACCTCAGCCTTGATGACTTCGACCTGCGCTGTCCCTTCGATTACGAAATCAACAAGCACTTTCGAATAGCGCTTCGTCCCTGGAATGGGTGTGACTGGCGCTGTGCCATTCATGACCTTTCGTAGCCACACTCGGTAATTGTAGCCAAACTTCTCTGATACCTCTCTCGTTGAGTATGTGTTCATGGGATCATTCTAGTTCACCATTTGGATACTGGCGGCCACGTCAGGGACCTGCCGACACAGTGAATTGATTTCAGTCAGCCGAAGATCCTTTCATGCATAGCCAGCGACTCATCTTCTGCAACGGCCTTCAGGTACCTACCTGGCATCTCATTTGAGTTCCAGCCACAAAGCGTCATTAGGTACGTCTGTGCACCTCCCCCACGGAAGAACTGCATGGCGAACCCACGACGGAACGAGTGTGGAGTCACGTGCGGCACACCAGCGGCAACGGCACGAGCCGTGAACCGTTTCTGAATTGAATGTGGGCGCATCTGGCCACCCAAGGCTGACTCCCACACGTGCGGGTACTCAGCCACGCCCATGCCTCTGCGGTACTTCCTCAGGGCCTGCATTGCGTGCGGGTCCAGACGGCTCTTGCGCACCTGTCCGTTCTTGGTCTTCGGAATCGTGACGACGCCCGTCTCTAGGTCGATGTCCTCCATCACCATGCGCTGAAGTTCGCCCACTCTCATGCCCGTGGAACGCAGGCAGTGAATCATTGCTGCGTCACGCAGGCCTACCCACTCGCCGCCACACGCCGCCACCATCTTGGCGACTTCTTCAGGCTTTGCCATCGGGATCTTCGTTGGCGTTGGGTCAGCCGGTACTTCCAACTTGGCCAACACTTCTGGCTCGTCGTACTCCCCTGCCTGCCACTTATCGAATGCCTTCAGCGCTCGTGCTGCCCACCGTCCTGCGCTCGGCGCACGGTCCATCTCAGCCGCCACCCACTCCCGGCAGGAAGCCAAGGTGTATTCCCCTTCCGGGTGTTCTTCGACGTAGTGGCCGAGCACCCGCAGGTACTCAGAAAGCGTGAGTGAACTGCGCTTCTTCCCCTTGTAAGGGGTGACTTTCCACCACGACTCGAATGCCCTTAGTTCTCCTTTCATCTCGCTCATGGTGTACACCTTCTCACGACTTTCCGACTTTGTGCGCATAAAGAAACAACCCCTGACCTGGTGGTTTGTTGTCTGTTACGCTGCCGAAATGAGGAACACACCGTGGCAGGGCGATGCCTGCTCTCTCGTCGAAGAGTTTCGTGCCGGTAGGCGCACACCGTTGGAAGAGCTGCAGGCCACGTACGCGGCCATCGACGCCAGAGCGCTGAATGCCCACATCTACCTGCCGCGCGAGCAGGCCGAGGCCGCTGCCCGCGCTGCCGCTGTGAGCAAGCCGTTC
>DORQ01000016.1 GCA_003514205.1 Acidimicrobiaceae bacterium | reverse complement strand
GCCTTGCCGCCCTTCGCTTCGAAGATGCCGCCTCGCTCCAGAGCGCCAACAGATGTGTCAGAGGACCGGGCGAGCTGATCGGCGATGCCTGAGTTCTCCTGGCCCCAGCCGTACTGCCGGTACCATTTCACCGCGAATCGAGTATCCGGATCAAAATCAGACTCCTGCTCGCCAATCACCTCGTCAAGTGTTGAGTTGATGAGCAGCAGGGCATCCCTCACGCTCATGTCGGAGCCATCTGCCTCGCGCACGCGGGCATAGCGCGAGAAAACGGAGATGCCGGGGCCAATTGCCGCTTGAGCCAGATCAACCGGCGCAATCTCACCCTGCATAAGGTGTCTCAGGGCCGATGGCAACTCTGCTTTCAGGGCCGCCACGAATGCCCGTCGGGTGGTGGCGAGAGCCTCGGCTGGACGCGGCCGACACGCTAATACGATCGACGAAGCGAGTGCGTTTGCACCCAAGCTCAGCAGGCGACCACCGCGTTCGCTTCGCATCGGCCAAGTGGCAGTGATTTCCCAACCAGCGTCTATCAGCCCGCCGAGCAGTGTGTACCAGCCCGTCGTTGAACTGCTCCCAGTGCCTTTCCCACCATCCTGTTGTTTGTAGGCGTAGTAGATGGTCATGGGTATAGCGCGATCAGCCGACCGGCGGATTCTGTCGAACACGGCGTTGAAGCCGTCTACGAAGAACTGCTCCGCACCCTGCTTCCCGTCGTGGCGGTAGGGATTTGCGACCAGTTCCTCGGTCTTGGGGGTCAGCATGGTGCCGACCGTCTTGGGCAGAATCTGCTTCAGTGACCGCCGTAGCCAAACATAAAAGTAGTCGGACAAGTCCGAATAGTTGATGTAGTCGTAGTACGGAGGATCGGTCGAAATTGCGACCCCATCATAGTCACGCGCGGCCGCGCTCGCCTGGATCGCTTGACCTGGCGCAGATGCGGGCAACTGCTCCACGGCCTTGGCCACCCATTCGATCTGGCCTAACAAATTGCCCGACGAATCCGAGAAGGGGTTGGCCTCCGCGTAGTCCCATGTCATTGGGATAGCCTGCCGAACGAACGTGTTCCGCAGCCCGTCGCGCGAGGAGTTCCAGCTGGTGAGTGATGAGTTGTAGTCGGTACACCTACTCACACCCAGCGCAAGATAGGCTGCGACCGCGTCCGCATAGGCATGAGCGCCTGCTCCGCCTTCTTCGAGAGGCGCTCCTGGTTCCATGCCCGAGGCAACCGCATCGTCGTAGACGCGCGCCCGAACCTCCTCCACAAGTTGTCCGAATGTCGTGAGTGCCACCAATTGGCGGTTGGTGAACAAATCAGAGAACTTGGTCAGGCCGTAGGAAGGGGTCCAGACATTCCGAGGGTCAAAAGGCAATTCCTCGTCGGGAATGTCTACCGGCACCGCGACATTTGCGGCCGCCCGCTGATCGTCGTTCGGACTGATATACACCCGCCCTCGTTCACCTTCAGCAACGATCGCGAGAAGGTGAGAGCCCATTCTCCCGGCCGCGCCCTCGGCCTTGATGTAGTCAGAGGATATCGGCGTGCCGTCAGCGATGCTCCTTGCGCCTCGACCAACGCGGGTGCCATCGTCTTCCTTGCTGGGTCCACCGTTTCCCTGGACGACTTCGTACGAGACCCTCCCATCCACCACGCGAGGAACGATAAAAGCTCCCCGTCCACGTGCCTTGCTCAGCCACCAAGAACTAGTGATTGGCGTCTCAATCGGATTGGCCGGGTTCGGGCTTCTGACTGTCCGAGCCCACTTCCAGGCGATAACTGTGTGGGAGGTTCCACCAGGTGCGACGACACGGGGATACATATGGCCGATCCGAGCGAATGCTTCATCGCGGACCCACATGCCGTACTGTCGAATGTCCTCGGCAAGACCCTCAGCTCGTGACCATTCACCCATGCGTCGAGTTGCATTGGGGTTTACCGGACGGCGACCCGAGAAACGTGGCGGGAACTCAATCAGTGCCTTCTCAAGGATGACTGCAACGGGGTTCAGGTCGGACGCATGGGCTTCGAGCCCGAGGCGCTGAGCTTCCAGGGGAATCGAGCCTCCACCGGCAAACGGGTCGAGGAACTTCGGCAATCGACCCCCGTTGCTCTTGAGGATTTCTTCTCGTGCGACGGCCATGATCTCTGTGTCGGTTGAGTTCTCCCACAGAATCAACTCTTCAATGAAGCCATGCAACCGCCTCCGCTCTTTCTCCTGAGCTTCGAGCGTAGGGAACTTGTCCGGATTGGACGATGGGTCGTCGACCAACTGGGCGAAGAGGACGGCCCGCGCGGTCGCGAGAGGCTTTCGTGACCACCAGAGATGCATGGTTGACGGGTGGCCATGACGGATGGACTTTTCGCGGCCGCTTGCCACGTTGATCGCTTCGAGTGGCAGCGAGACTTCGATGAGCTTCTTCTTGGGTGCGTCAGTCACGGGGTTTCTCTCGGTGGCGTTGGTCTGGTTGTCGGTGGTGTGGGTCATCGCGGTGGTCCTCCGCGTTCCCAGTAGTCGCGCCAGACCTCGTTGTAAGAACGGGTGGTCGTGGATGGTTCGAGATGGGTGAAGGCGTCGCTGACGTAGCGAAGTTGGTCCCGCTCCGGACCGCTGGTCGATACTTCGACCAGGGCGAGCCGGTGCCGGTCTTCCTGGGTCTGAGCGAAGGTGATCTCGTTCGTGGTGATCGTGAAGGTGTCCGAGCCCTCGATCCGGCCCTTGACCTCGATGTAGTGGACGAAGCCTTGGCTGTCGGTGGACTGGATGTCGTAGCC
>DORQ01000161.1:5149-5577 GCA_003514205.1 Acidimicrobiaceae bacterium | reverse complement strand
CATGTACCACGGCGATGTGCTGTATGAGGCGCTTGGCGAGAACGCGTCGGATGATCCCCCTGCTGTGGACCTCGAAGCGGACGGTCCTCGGCATCGGTTGTTGATGACGCCTGGGAATTGGCAGTATCAGCGGGACACTTCACCAACCTGACCCGTACCGAGGCGATCCGCCGAACCGTCGAGAGCGCTACTGTGGCCACGACGTTGCCTGAACTTTCCAAGGAGGGAACAGAAGTGTCACCAGACAAGTCAGAAACTACAGGTGAACCACCTGTGAAGGGACCGGCCTCGTATTTCCCTTTCATCGAGAAGAAATATGGCCATCCGATCGATCATTGGCTCCAGCTTGTTCGCAGCAGCGAACTGGACCGTCACATGGAACTCGTCAACTGGCTCAAAAATGAGCACGGACTCGGCCATGGACACGC
>DORQ01000161.1:645-4939 GCA_003514205.1 Acidimicrobiaceae bacterium | reverse complement strand
CTTGATACTGAACTTCGCCTCTGGAATCGCTGAAGCGCCCTCAGCCGTAAGCACCGTTTCATAGTCTGTGGTTCCAGCGAGCTCAGTCTCGAAAAAACTCACGATGAATGTGTTCGCAATGGCTTGGCCTTTCGGCACATCCAGGAGTCCGGGGGCGCACGCCTCGGTGGCCTTCTCCGCAACGAGGTCAGTCAGTGCCTGCGGCACTGCTTCGATCTTGGGCAATTCCTGCTGGTAGAAACAGACGTCAGTAAAGGTCTGATGCGCAGCATCCTGAAGGTCGATTCGATAGAACGGCCGCGCCATTCCAAGTTCCCAAAGGCGCTCCACGTTCTCGTCAATCGAGGTGGTGATGTCTTTGGTGCCAGTTATCGTGAGGGTCGGAACGTCCAGCGCCTTCAGGCGATCCTCGTCCAGCAGCTCGGTGGCAGGGGCCATGAGCGCTACCGCCTTGATCCGAGGGTCGGGCGGCACGGTCCCAAGGGAATTGGAGAATCCGGTTCTTGCCGCAATCGCAGTGAATCCTCCGAATGAATGCCCGGAGATGCCGATCTTTTCCTCATCGATCGACCCCAGGAACGGACCTCCGTCTTCTGCATTCATCGCGAGCATTTGGTCGACGACGAAGCGGACGTCGCCCACTCTGTTGACTGCCGTTTGATCTCTGGTGGTCTGCGTCTTCAGGAAGCCATCGACGGCAGTATTCCCGCCGTGATCTGCAGCGACGACAACAAAGCCGTGGCTTGCGAGCACCTCGGTGAAGTAGGCGGCCACCCAGCGAAATCCACCGCTGCCATGGGAGTAGACCACCATGGGGAATTGCTCCCCTGGCTGAATGGGAGGCGAATCGAGCGCGACCGTTGAGTCGAAGAACAACGTGGGAAGCATTGACGCGAGGAACGAGTATCGAGTCGGAGTGCCAGTCGTCTCCTGGTTCACTGGATACCAGATGTCGACGTCGAGCACTCGGCCTCGCGCAGTGTCGTTCATCGAAATGGTTCGGCGGCCCACCTTGTATGGCCCAACCGCCTCGGGCGCCACGACTTTCGTGTCAGGCTCCGAGGTGGCCTCGGCAGAGGTCTTGGTTGTCTCCGACGCGGAATCCTGCTTGGTGGCGGCCTCTGTGGTCGACTCATCTGAACTGCAGCCAACTACCAGCAGGCTCAATGCGATTGCGATCGCAGAAGCGACGATTCGACCCGAACCCTGTCGGTGCTGCCTCGATCGTTTCGAACGCGGGGTCTCAACGGCCTGGTCTGGGAAGGGGGCGATCATCGTGCAACTGTAGTGGCGTACCGCTCTTCCCGGAGCGGACCTCTTTACCAGTGGCGGATTCAGCGCTTCCTCGCAGGAGTTTGGGAGCCCGAGCCAGAGACTTCATCAAGGATGCACCCTCCTCTGCCGTCACCACCACTGAACCGTCTCGCGACACGCCCCCACACGCCCACCCGGCAAAAGCCGAACACATCGGCGCGCCCCAATGCCCGAACGCGATTGGCTCTACCGCCGGATAGTGAGGACCTGGTTAGGAGCAACATCGGTGACGATCTGGGGAAGCGGCTCGCCTGGCCACCAGACCTTCACAGCGGCAACGGGCTCGCCGCCTATGAGCCCCACGTGAACCTCAGCAGGACGCTGCGACTCATACGAGCCGCCAGTGGCAATCCAGCTGGTGACGGGTCCGAGTACTCCCGCTGAAGCACTGTGATCCTTGCCATCTGTGGCGCCCGTATCGACTGAGGGCGACGGCCCGTCCTGAGGCGTTACCACCACCTTCGCTCCAATGCCCTCGGGGTTTCCCGGTTGCGTCGAGTCCTCCAACCGGACAGTCAACCAATACCGATCGGTGGGTCGCTCATTTCGATACAGCGATGGGGGTTCCCCGTAGTTCGCTATGAGCACATCGAGGTCGCCGTCGTTGTCGTAGTCAAAGGGAACCAACCCATGCCCGTTGGCGTTAGAAAGCAATCCAGTCCGTTCTGCGCCATCTACCAACAATCCGGAGTCGGTGTCACTCGCATCCAATCCTCTGGGTACCCAGAACCGCATCGGATCGGTGCCGAATCGATCAAGCGGCGGTTCGTAGCCATTGAATCCATTGGTCATCATGATTCCAAGAGAACCGTTATTGCCGAAGTCTTGAATCGCCGCTCCCCAACCCCACCATCCGTGGCGTATCCCCCACCTGTCGGTGGCATCTCGAAATCGCATACCGCCCTCGTTGAGGTACAGCCGGTTACCTGAGCACCCAATATTGGATCGCCGCGGGCTGCAGGTCTCACCCTCTGTCGGCATCGAGACACCGGTTACGAACCAATCCGGGTCACCATCTCGATCGACATCTGCGACAACTGATCCCATGCCGTTCTCGTCGGTGCCAATTCCGGAGCTTGGATGGACGGCCTCAAATCGTTCTCCCGCTAGGTTGCGGTAGATCGTGCTCGTGCAGAAGTCGCCGGCGAGTACAAGGTCCTCCCAGCCGTCCGCATCCATGTCGACGAAGTCGCCGGTGAACGTCGCCCTGGTGCCTAGATCGAGGCCCATCTCATTCGTTGCGTTGACGAAGTGGCCATCTCCGGTATTCATGAAGAGAGCGCTGCGATTGGGTTCCTCAGCAGCTCGCCACTGTTCATTGGGTAGGCCTGCGAGCCGCTTCCGTATCGCCTTGGTTCGTTCGCAGTTCGAGCCTGGCCGCGGAATCTCCTCCACAACCTGCTCTGCGACAGTGGAATTCAGAAAGGCCGTATCCCAGTCGAGAACCAGCAGATCGAGTGCTCCGTCATGGTTCACATCTCCAAAGGTCACACCGTGGCCTTGAGCCCCGAGCTTTGAAGCGGTCGGCGGAAGGCTCAGTCCTCGATCGGCGGTCTCGTCCACGAATCTGCCAGCACAGTCATTCATCATGAGCGCGTTGTCCCCCGCTCCCACGCCCGCGATGAAGACATCGAGGCAACCATCAGCATCTACATCAGCAAACGCCGCTGCCCCAGATCCACCAACGAGCTCGCGAACCGGACTCGAAGCGTTGCCTGGAATCGCCATCAGGGGGCGCTGGTCAAGGCCACTCCGCGCTGTCACATCGACGAAGGTGCCATCCTTCTGATTGAGATAGAGCGCGTTTGGCAGGCCAACTCGGGTGAGAAGCACGTCAAACCATCCGTCTCGGTCAATATCGGCTACTGCCGCGCCAGAGGTCATCGCCATATCGGCCTGGTTCGAGCTGCTGGAATGCGGAGCGCTCAGGCCTGCCTGTTGTGCAACCTCAAGAAATGCCAGGCCGGCGCGTTGGTTGGCGGTCAAGGTTGATGGCTGATCCTCGATGATCACATCGGCGACATCCTCCGAACTCGCGACTGCAGCGGTGGACTGCGCTGTCGACGGATCAGCCAGCGCCCCCTGAGAGTCCCCTTGAGGGTCAGCTGCGATCCTCGCTCCAACAACCGTCGCGAGGGCACCGAGCACTCCGAGCGCTGCAACTGCCCGAAGGGTTCGCGTCTGAGCCACGCCAAATCTTGCCACGTCGGGCAGACCCAGAGATTCGGACAGACCCGGAGAGGCGGGCAGGCCCGGGGATTCGGACAGCGAACAGGTCGAACAGGTCGGGGACCCTTCGATACCTACCGAATTCATACGTGACGCTCATTGCCATTCTCTGCCATAGAAAGACTATGCAGATGAGCTCATCCGTATTACTCTCGGTAAGTAACTATGTGACGATCGTCACGCTTGCCGCCACGAAGGGGAGATACATGAGAAGAAAGTCCGCAGTAGCTGCGATCATGTTGGGAGGACTCGCTCTAGTTGCAACCGCGTGTCCTGACCCCAACGTTCCCAGCGGTCCTACGACGACCACCACTACAACAACTTCGGCCCTTCCTCCGACCGCAGTGATGCAGGCAAACCCAGCATCAGGTACCACTCCGTTCGCAGTCAGCTTCACCTCCGTCGGATCGCTGGCCAACAGCGGCACCATCGTGAGCTACGACTGGAACTTCGGCGACGGCGGCCTCGGCAGCGGCGCGAGCACCACTCACGTCTATAACACCCCGGGCGTGTACAACGCGACACTGACCGTCACCAACTCGAACGGTCTTGGCGCTACCAGTGCAGCAACCAGCATTACTGCCATCGCTCCAGTCGTGCCTCGCTTCTACGTCAAGTCAAGCGGCGGCGACACACCCACCTGTGGCCCAATCAGCGAGCCCTGCGCGTCCATTAACCACGGGCAGGCCCGGGCCGTGGCCGCAACAGTGCCCATGGTGATCGTCGCTGGCGGAACTTACGGCCCAACAAC
>DORQ01000161.1:0-391 GCA_003514205.1 Acidimicrobiaceae bacterium | reverse complement strand
CGAGCAAACAACGTAACAGCGAACACCAAGGTGTTCGGACTCACCGTTCAGGGTGCGAATGGTTCTGCTGCGCAGACCACAACTGGCGTCCTTATCGACGGCTCAGTCTCCAGCTTGACACTCGACTCCCTCCTCGTGAACGGCGGAGTGGGTGCCTCAGCAACTGGCGTTCTGGCCACCGGGGGAGTCTCGGTCACCGTGCTGAACAGCACAGTGAACAGCGGCAGCCCAGCTGGTGCTGGCTCAAGTGCATACGGCATTCGATCACTCTCAGGAGCGGTGGTTGCGGTCACCACTTCAACAGTCAACGCACAACCTGGCGTTGACGGCGCAGCTGTTTCTGGCGCTACGCCGCCTGCAGCGGCCTCAGGCGCTGACGGCAATGGTGGCG
>DORQ01000173.1 GCA_003514205.1 Acidimicrobiaceae bacterium | reverse complement strand
GAGTGCGGGCACGCAGCAGTCAAAGTCCGGGCATCTGGGGGCGGTCGAATCACATGGGAATCTTCGGCAAGAAGCACGTGGAGAAACTGAGCGAAGCGCTCACGGATCCGATGATGGAGATATTCATGGCTGTCGCCGGGCATCGCTCAGTGGCAGAGCTTGAATCCAACCTTGCGTCCCACGCATCCTCTGTTCGCGAGTTGACAAACGGAATGGCTGCAGGCGATATCGAGGCTGCGTATCAGAAGTACTTCCAAGACCACGGCCGAATCATGGCTGACGCATTGGCAGAGAATGGGGAAGACCCGAGCCTCCTGGTCTCGCTCCAACGGGAGTGGTTGGGCACCCAGACGTTGGCCATCTTCTCGAGGCCCTCTCAGCCGAGTTACTCGCCATCTCCGGGGCGTCCATGGTCGTGCGATGTCACGGCCGCTGAATTCACCTGGGTTGAGTCACTTCGCCCAGTCGAACCTCTGATCTCGGACTACGAAACCCTCCTTGATGTGACTCCGAGGCTTGGACAGGTCCGCGGAGGCATGGCTTTCGGCGGCATGATTCTCACGGACACCGGTGCGGTCATTAGTCCTCCATGGGCGAACGTCGACGAGGCTGTTGTAGCGCGTTCTGGAGCCGTCATCGCAACTGGCGTTCCTGCAAACGCGTTTCTTGATCTGCCGGAGGTATTCGACCTAGGACAGAAGACCGGCGCAAACATGAACCAATGGAACGGCCACGCCCCGCAAGGTCTCGTGTTCCCAGATCAGAACCTGTTCTTTGGTAGCTCGAGGGAGCGCTACTTCGAGATGACGAAGATAGCGCTACCTGTCCAAGCAATCGATGCTGCAGGGGATGTTTGTATCTCCGTTGAATATGAGCACGCAGACAGGTCCTACCACCTTGCACAGGTAGCACCGAACGGCGATCGCCGATACTTTGCTATCGGAGGATCCACCGTTGAAATGTCACCCGATCTTCAGTGGGTATTGACGCGAGATAACCAATCCACCCGGGTCGTCAGCATCGTCGATGGCACCACGATCGATGTTCCCGTCCCAGCAGTGCTCTCAGCGAGCTGGTGGCCCGCCCGGAGCGCTTCGACGATCTGCCTGCTCCAAGGGACGGAACAGGGCGAGCAGTTTGTCGCATTCGACCTTGAACACAACGCTCTTCTCCACGGCCCGCTCCTCAATCACCCCTTCGCCCGAGGCGAGTACGGTCCGTACTTCAATGATCTGCGCGTACACCCATCGGAGAATCGCGCCCTTATCGGTGCCCGCGCCGAGAGCGGCAACCAGGTCAGCGTCGCCACGGTCGATCTGACCACCGGGTCGCTCACCGTGCTACGCCCCCGCCACTTCGACCCCGGCAGCGAGCAGTATCTGATCGTGGACTCGAGTTGGCGCTGGATTGATCGCCCAGCACCCCGACCAGTAACCGTGCACCCCGAACTAGCCGCCACCGCCATCCGGCATGAGTACACCGCTCCCTCTCGAACGAATTCTGCGGTTGCGAAGGACACGCACGACCTGACGATCACCCTGACCAAAGCGATCCTCGATCACATGGCCGACGCACACCGACTTCGGCCCGAGCTGCTCAGAAGCTACGAAGCGCACCGAGCCTACGCCGACGCGCCAAACGAAGGTCTAACCGAATGGCTCGCAATGCTCATCGAACGGAACCGCGAAACCCTCGCACAGATGCCAACGGATCGCGGCGAATGGGACAAGAGCATTCACGCTTTTGCGGCTCTGGCGAATGGCCTCGAACTCGTGCACCGCGGCCAAGCGAGTCAGATCAACTGGCAACAGGATCGCAACGCGTAGCGCGCAAGGAGCCCGGGTGAGGGCAACACCGATTCCTACACGGACGGCACGTTGGGCGCGAGTGACTCCTCGGGCCCAACGCGACCATCCGAATGGCGGTTGGGAAATCTACTTACTTACAGCCACCGAAGTGCGTACACGCCTTGTGGTTGCCCTCCTTGCAGTGCGCGCACTTCGGCTTACCGGCCCTTTCGCAAGCACATGACATTGCGGCCTCCTTTGCGGTAGTTCGGAACCCCAACTCTACTGGAGAGTGGCGTGTCCCCGCTTGGTGCGCTGAGAACCGAGACAGCCCGCCAGCGAGAGGCCTCAGTCCGGCCGCCGACCGCGCAGGCCCTCAGCAGGCTGCTGCCAACGACGTTCGGCTGCAGCAACCAATCGGGTCATGTTGCTCGGTTCCGACGGGTGCTGTGAAGGAGCACTACTGCCCGATCGGCCCGAAAGGCTTCAGTCAGGGCAATCGATCGCGACCTTGGCCCGCTCAAGTGCTTCGCGCTGGCCACCGCTCCGACTACTCGCGTCGGCCTTCATCGCCTGTGAATCTCTACAATTCGATCCAGATCGTTGGTTCTCATCCATTCGTCCTGGATGAGATGTAACTTGTCAAATGGGTAGCTTGAATCCTTCACCAACAACCAGAACACGTAGCCGTCCTTCTTCCGGACCTTCTGAACCGTTTCGGCCACCTGCTGATCCGACATGCTCGACACGAGCGGGGTAACGACTGCCCAACTCATCGTCATTTTCTCCCTCCAATAGTCGTCGGGCACCGTGCCGGACAAGCCAATTGACAAATCGGAGAACGCTGTCCGGAGTGCTTCTAACAGCTTCTTCACGTTCTGGTCGCCGAATAGGCCCATTTTGTCCTCCTTGATATAAGGGACCGATCGTCCAGGTTCGCAGTCAAGTCATTTCGCGACTCTCAGAGGTTGACATCAGGCCTGAGGTTGTCCCGGTAGTCGTGGAAGTTGACACGATCAACCCCTCGAACCCGATCCCGGGGAGTCAACCCGGGTACGACTCGAAAACCTTCTCGCGCATCTTGCACGAGTTGTTCAAGCATACGTAGGTAACCCACCTACCCTTTGGCTGGTCGTCCTCGGACTCCGCGAACATGTTGGTCGAGCAGCTCGGACACTTCTTACCCTTTGCCACTTGGTTCTCCTACTGTGACGCTGCAGAGGCGATGGATGATGCCCCAGTCTGCGCTGGTCAGCTCATCCGGCGAAAGGCTACTCTGAACGCCGTGGCGCGTTGGCACTCCAGATTTCGGCAGGGCACGATCGAGGTCTTCACCGATCGTGAGGGGAACACCACCAACTGGCGACCCCACGTTCACACGATCTTCGACGAGCATCGCAACGAGGTGAGGCTCGTCGTGACCGACAAGAACGGACGTCATCTAGCGGAACGGACACTTCGAGATCCAGACGGCAACGAGGTGCGGGCGATGCAGCTCTCGCTCGGTCAAACGCTGCCACGCGAGTAGCCTGTGCGGACATCTCGGCCGGCGGCGAGTCGGCAGGCTCGAGGATTGACCTCTACCTGAATACGGGCCACGAGGTGTGCGGCCGAGGTCCTGATTGAGCAAGGATGCCCCGCGCCGTAGGCGTTCTTGAGCCGGAGCCGAAGGCGCCAAGGGCGGCTGGTGCTCCTGTGTTGTGCTTCAAACCTGGTATCTTGCGGCTGGCGACTCACCGGGAGGGCGGTCAATGGGTATTCAGACGCTGGGCTATGAGGTCCGGACCAACGCGTCGCAGAGCACCGTGGTTGGTGCTTTCCAGTACGCGTTCTGCAGGGACTTCGGTTTCCTCGTACGAACCTTTAGGCCGTCTACCAAGATTCGATCTTGGCGTTTCGAAGTCCCTTCGGGCGGGCAGGTTAGAGGCTTTGACGGCATCGTGGCACGAGCCGATTCAAGAACTGGTTGGGACATCGTCCTTAAGGCGATGGGGGACAACGGTGTCTACCGCCTCATCATGCTCGACGAGAACGGACATGTTGCTGCGCCGAATCGGGTGACCTCAGCCCTCGGCGGTGCCTTGGTGCACGGCAAGAAGGACTTCGAGGCGAAGCTCCGCGAGAACGGCGCCAGCGCCGAGTTCTCCAAGGTGCGATGACGGCGGCGGCACCGCTCGCCTACGGAGCGGATGCGCGTGGAGCCGCGGAGCCCTTGCACGCAAATAGGAACTAGAAGATGGCCTTGTTCAAGAAGCGCAGGGCGGATTCCGACCGCTCAGCGGGACCGGTTGTACCAGCGAAACCGGGACTGCGCTTGCACCGACCGGAACTCGATCGGATCGAGTATATCTACTTCGAGGGTCGGCGCCTTGAAGACCAGTCAGCGATTCGCACTGATCCGATTCCGGCGGAAGCATACGACCTCCTCGGCAGCCAGGGAATACTGAGCGACAGTGGCAGTGCCATCCTGCCGTGGCGGGCTCAGAACACGCGAAACCTGACTGTCGCGCCGTTTCGGCGGGGAGTCGCCTTTGTCGAATCCCAGATGCCCGGTGGTCCGCGATTGTTTACTGATACCTTCGAGAGCGACGCTCCGCTCATGGCATCCCTCCCGGGCTTCCGAGTTCTCGACAACCGCGGAAGCAGTGTGTGTGGCATCGAGTATTCTCCCACTGGCGACCGTATCGCTTGCCTGGAGTGGCAGGGACAAGGCGTTCTCGCGATTCTTAGTGTCGACGACGGATCGCGCACGTTCGTGACAACTCTCGACGGGGTTGCCGGATACGAGCAGCCCTTCTGGAGCCCAGACGGTCGTTGGATCCTGGTTTCAACGAACTTCGCACCACAACTCGTCTCACTCGACCAAGAGCTGGTCGTGCCGCTCCCGCTCTCGCGGTCCCAGGTTGATTGGTGGCCGCTCCACGGCTCATCGACACTCATGGTCCTTGGCGGCGACGCACCGTCACACTGGGTCAGTCGCTTCGACCTCGCAACGAACACAATCACCCGTGTGGCCGAGGTCGACGTGTCGCCTCAGGAGGGTCTCGACTCCTTTCGCCATCACCTAGCCCACCCGCGAGTGAGTCCTGACGGCCGCCGTCTGCTCGTCGGAACCTCGCTCGGACCCGCCGTCGCCTACCAGCGGGAGCACGGAGGGAGGCAACGCACTGCAATCGTCGACATCGAGACCGGCCGTCTTCGACCTGGCCCGAGCCCGTTCGTCGATCCTTCCGGGTGGATCGAACGTGAGCACAACCGATGGCGCTGGGCCGAGGTCGGCAGAGGCTATGGCTCTACGCAGGTGGCGCACGAGCTGCTGAGCGCAGCAAGCTCGTTCACGGGCCCCGATCCGTGCGCTTCCTACGACTTCGGCGGAAGGGATGAGTACGTAGTCGCTTGGCATTGGTAGCCGTGCGCGTTGCGCGGCCACTGCCGTTAGACGACTCTGACGAGCGACTCGACAACACCCCTTGATGGGTCGTCAGTACCAACAGCCGCCGAGCAGGAGCGCTCTCGTCGGCACGCCAGCCCCGTCATCTCGCAGTGAGCGGAGGAGGCCCTGAGGACAGCGCAGGACGCCATCGGCGGTGCGGATCTGGAGGTGGAG
>DORQ01000260.1:1790-3709 GCA_003514205.1 Acidimicrobiaceae bacterium | reverse complement strand
GGCGCCCCGGCGACTGAGGAGGAGCGCAACGCTCGACTCGCAGAGCGCCTAAGCCTCGACGCGAGTGACCCCGCTGTGACCGCAGCCTTTGAAGCTTGCTCGACTGAATTGTCAGCCATTAGTACTGGCCCAGGCGGCCCGGGCGGACCAGGCGCCACAACAACTACGACCGAAGGGTAAGTAGATGAACCGAGCAGCAGCCGCGGCTGGCACGATCGGTTTGGTGATTGGCCTCGTCGCTGGCGGAGTCGGCGGCCACCTCCTCGACGACGGGTCGAACGAGCTGACCGCCGAAGAGAAGCGGCCAACAACCACTGTTGCGATCGAACGTCGCGACCTCAATGTGACTGAGTCCGCGACTGGCGAGCTTGCAAGCAGCAGTGAGCAAGCATTGACGACCATCGGAAGCGGCACCATCACCACGGCGGCCGAAGTTGGGGCAACCATTGACCGAGGCGGCCAGATCGCGAGAGTCGACGATGTTCCCACAACAATCCTCTTTGGAAACCAGCCAGTGTGGCGAGCATTCAAGTCCTCGATGACCGACGGTACCGATGTACTCCAACTGGAAATGAACTTGCGGGCCCTCGGCTTCGATCCAAAGTCGATGACCCTCGACGACCACTTCGACTCCGATACCGGAGCCGCCATCAAGGCCTGGGAGACCTCCCTTGGGGTAGCCGAACCAGATGATGTCCTTGATGCGGGACAAGTGATCTTCGCTCCAACTGCCCTGCAAGTCACCGCCGCAGTTGCGGCCGGAACCCGGCTCACCCCAGGCGCCGAATTGGCAACTGTACGTCCGATAGACGGCTCGGGCCTCAAGCTCATCTTTACTGTCACCGAAGAGGCGGAGAGATACCAGCCTGGTCAACAGGTATCGATTGTCCTGACTGATGAGTCAGAGCACCCAGCAACCATCACCTCCTTCGAGCGGGTTGCAAGCACTGGAGGCCAACTCGGCGGCGGTGGGCAAACTGCGAGTTTCACCGTTACTGCCACTCCGGACCAAGAAGCAGGGGGCCTCACCGCTGGGCCAGTGTCGGTTGAGATTCCAACCGACAGCGCAACCGGTGCGTTAGCTGTACCCAGTCGAGCGCTGGTGGCTGTCACCGAGGGTGGCCAGGCAGTTCGTCTCGCACAGGGCGACCGGCTCGTAGCAGTCAACGTCGGCGTCTTCTCCGATGGGTGGGTTGAGATCACCGGCGACGAGATCTCCGAAGGCACCATGGTTGTAGTTCCCGCATGAGCACTGCCGCTCTCGAACTCATCGATATCGTCAAGGAATACCCTGGATCACCACCAGTACGCGCCCTCAATGGAGTGAGCCTCCGCATCGATTCCGGAGAGATGGTCGCAATCGTCGGCCAGTCGGGGTCAGGAAAATCCACCTTGCTCCACGTCGCCGGGACGCTCGATCGACCAACCTCGGGCCACATGCGAATCTCCGGAGTTGAGACAACCTCACTGAGCGATGACGAACTAGCGGCAGTTCGTTCTCGGCATCTCGGTTTCGTGTTTCAGCAGTTCTTTCTGCTTGAAGAACTCACAGCGCTTGAGAACACAGCAATGGGATTGACCTATCAGGGGGTCGCCCCAGCGGAACGAGCAGCTCGAGCCGCCGCGCTCCTTGAGCGAGTTGGCCTCAGTCACCGACTGAAGCACTTCCCGCGTGAATTGTCTGGCGGAGAACGCCAACGAGTGGCCATCGCTCGAGCGTTGATCACCCAGCCCTCAGTCCTGTTGGCAGATGAACCAACTGGCAACCTCGACTCGAAGTCCTCGGCCTCAATCCTCGCGCTCCTCGATGAGCTCCATGACGACGGGGTCACTATTGTGACGATCACTCACGATCCAGAGGTTGCAGCGAGGGCACCTCGAAGGATCACCGTTGGTGACGGAACCATCGTTCAGGAGCA
>DORQ01000260.1:0-1562 GCA_003514205.1 Acidimicrobiaceae bacterium | reverse complement strand
GGCGATGTCGTCGCGGCAGGTATTGGGTCGATGTCTCGTCGCGGTGCTCGGAGCGCATTGTCGGCGCTTGGTGTCTCGATCGGGATTGCCGCACTGGTAGCAGTCCTCGGACTCTCAGAATCCTCGAAGGCCCAACTTTCTGATCAGCTGTCACTCCTCGGCACCAACCTGCTCGTTGTCACCCCTGGGAGCGGGTTCGGAACCGAAAATGCGACCCTCGATCCCGTCGCTGGAGACCGAATCTCCCAGATCGGGGCTGTGCAGGAAGCAAGCGCTCTCTCCACGCTCGATGTGACCCTTCTCCGCAATCAATGGATGAGCACCAACGACACACGAGGCCTTGGAGTTGTCGCGGCCGACGACTCCCTGCTCGACACGTTGAGCGGCACGATCGACGAAGGCCTCTGGCCCGCTGCGACCTGGGACTCCGCACCGGTTGGAGCGATCGGTGCTGAGGCCGCGCAGCGGCTTGGCATCACCGATCTCTCTGTCGGGCCTGTCGTTCGCGTCGGAAACCGAGACATCACCATCGTCGCAATACTCGATCCCTTGACCCTGGCCTCCGACCTTGACCGAACAGTCATAGTGAGTCGCGAGATGGCGAACACGCTGACTGGAAGTGACCTCACACCCACTGCGATTTATGTGCGCACCACTGAGGGCTCGGTAGATGCTGTTCGCGGAATTCTCCCGGCCACGGTGTCCCCACTCGCACCAGAGGAAGTGGAAGTCACCCGACCTTCAGACGCGCTTTCAGCCAAAGCATCGGCCGAGAACACATTCACTGCGTTGTTCATCGGTCTCGGAGCAGTCGCCTTGCTCGTCGGGGGCATCGGCATTGCCAACGTGATGATCATCTCGGTCATCGAACGACGAAGCGAGATCGGGCTGAGGCGAGCCCTCGGTGCCAGACGGGCCCATATTCGACGCCAGTTCCTTGCCGAATCGGTAACCCTCGGCCTTGCGGGCGGCATCGCAGGGGTGTTGATCGGCGGCGTAGCGACCGTCGTATTCGCCAAGGTTCAGGACTGGCGGGTGGTCATTCCTCCAACGGCAGCAGCAGTTGGGCTGGGTGGCGCCGTCATCATTGGTGCGCTCGCCGGACTGTATCCAGCAATTCGTGCCGCACGTCTCTCACCGACGGACGCATTGAGGGGGGTTTGATGGCAGAGGAACTGTCCACCAGGAGAGCGAAGCGTTCATTCTCGCTCGGGCTGAGTCTGCTTGTGGCGTTTGCACTTATCGCTGTTGGAGTCATCGCCTGGGGAATCGGCGGCAGTAGTCCCGCCGCCAGAACACAGGTGGAGGTAGCTGAGGTGCAGTTCGCTCAGGTGAAACTGGGAACTCTCATCGAGACCACCAAGGTGCAGGGCACCGCCTCCCGAGGCACCATCATTTCTCTGTCCGTGCCGAACATTGCAGGTCAAGGCTCCCAAGCTGCGCAGGCGTCGAGCGTCGGGACGCAGGCCACAGCCCCAACCACGGCTCCAGTGCCCACCACGCTGCCCACCATCTCGGCTCCAGTGCCCACCACGCTGCCCACCATCTCGGCGCCGCCCGCT
>DORQ01000296.1:7606-7806 GCA_003514205.1 Acidimicrobiaceae bacterium | reverse complement strand
GGCTTCCTTTGTGCTGCTGCAGCCGACGACCCCCGCTGCAAGCATCATGGCAAGCACAGCTGCCAGCACAATCCGCAAACGTGCAACATAATCCTGTTCGTTTGGCACGGCGGTCACTGTAAACCCCTTAAGGTCTTTCACGCTATTTCACTACCCTTCCTTCACATGGGTTGATTTCCCATACCCAAAAGCCGCCGCGA
>DORQ01000296.1:0-7350 GCA_003514205.1 Acidimicrobiaceae bacterium | reverse complement strand
CCGCCAGGGTCGCCCGTCGACCACGGCCGCTCATTGCGGCCAGCCAAGACGTAAGTGATTACTCGTCTTCAACGAGTTCGGACACCGTCACTAGCTCAAAGCCGCTGTCGGTCAGTTGTTCCAGAACTCGCGGAAGAGCGTCCAGTTCCTTGCCGCGTCGATCACGCAGCTCTTGAGCAAAGCTGGTCTGTGGCTGAAAAGTCCCTCGGCCAATGCCATCGTGAAACAGCACGATGTCACCGCGCTGAATTGTCGACCCAATACGGATGGCAAGGTCCGCGCTGGACTCATCCTTGCCAATCCGGCCGTTCACGCTCCACATTGCGATATCGAGATCGAGATCGTTCGCAGCGAGCACAACGGCACCAGTCAGGCCCCCACGAGGTGGACGGAACCATCGAACGTCACCCAATTTCTTGACTGCCGCGAAACCATCAGCGATCTGTTCACCTGTGTCGGCTGGGGCAAGAAACGGAAGGTAACGGTGTTCGGAGGTATGGGTCGCGATCTCGTGTCCCTCATTCACCACACGGCGAGCAAGTTCCGCGTGAGTTTCGACGTTGTAGCCCATCATGAAAAAGGTCCCCCTGCCACCAACTGCAGCGAGTGCCGCCAGCGCACGCGGGGTGAAGTCGGGGTCGGGGCCGTCATCAAAGGTGATCGCAACTCGCTGTGCAGCAGTGTTCACGGACCAGATAATTCTGCTGCTCCCGCGTCGCTCAACGATCTCGGGGGCCACATTCGAGCGCGTCGAGAGCTGTCCCGGTGTCACAAATGAGGACTCAGTTGCAGCGCGAACTCCGAACCCGGCGGCAGCGCTTCCCAGCCCCAGCCCACCGAGCTGCAGGGCCCTGCGCCGGCCAATCGGTTGTTGGCCGCGAAGTTCCACGTCGTCGTTCATCAGGTTGCTCAGTCGTTTCGACAGGCTTAGAAGGCGAGTTGGGCTCGCCAATCTGATTTCGCTCCAGCCTGGATGTCGGCAATCGGGCGACGAAGCACCTCTGCGGGGACAGCGTCAGCCACGGCTCGGAGCGCCTCGTAATGATGCGGATGATGCACCTCTTCGAACATCTCGGTTCGCTTGGCAACCAACTCAGCGGGCGCATCAGCATTCAACAAACCCCAGACTGCGAATGCTGCCTGCAGGTCGTGAACCACTGGTGCTCGACCGAAGAGCGAGGCGCGCTTCAGGGCGACTGCTACTGCACCGGCAAGAGCGTCAGCCTCGTGCTCGCCAGCGCTCAATGCCAGGCGGCCACGAAACCTCGACGCGATCTTTAGGGCGAAACCCTGATCGGGGCCTGGTGACCCAAGGCGATCGCCTTCAGGCTGCAGTCCACCAAGTTCTCCCGGTCGATCCGCCAACCACGATCCCTCACGATGCGGGGGCGAGTTGTAGGAATGCCGGACGGTTCCAGCACGGACGGGGACATACTCAGGTGCAGCCATAACGTTGCTCAGGTTAGGCGAGCGCGGCCCATTCCCCGAAACTGCGGCCCGCGCACCTAGTCCTCGAGAAGCAAGCCATACACAAAGGCGTCACACAACGCGATCCATGACGCCTCGATCACATTGGGCGACACCCCAATGGTGGTCCAGCTTCGCTCCCCATTGGAGGAGTCGATCAGCACGCGAACCACAGCGCCTGTCGCGCCTGCTCCATCGAGCACGCGCACCTTGAAATCGGTCAAGTGGATCCGAGCAAACGCGGGATACAACGGTGTCAACGCTGCGCGCAATGCCTCATCCAGTGCATTCACCGGACCATTGCCCTCGCCGACAGCGGCGACACGCTGCTCCCCCACCCACACCTTGACCGTTGCCTCGCTCCACAACTCCGTGTCCTCAAGGATGATCCCGGCCCCCGCTGTCGCTGCACGGTGATAGCTGGAACAGCGATACGCCTCGACACGAAAGAAGTCCTGCGCCCACCCCGTCGCCCGTCGCATCAGCAGACTCAACGAGGCGTCAGCCGCCTCAAATGACCAGCCCTCCGCCTCGAGAACCTTGAGGTCTTCCGACAGTCGCCCAGCCGCAGGGCCATCGAGGACAATTCCGAAGCTCTCAGCCTTCATGGCCATTCCGGCGCGTCCGCCAAGATCTGACACCAGCACCCGAGTCTCATTGCCCACCACAGACGGTTCAACATGCTCGTAAGTCGCGCCACCAGCTTTGCCAAGCGCTGAGGTATGAAGCCCGCCTTTGTGGGCGAAAGCCGACTTGCCGACGTAGGGCGCAGAATTGCTCGGTGGCAGATTCACTAGTTCGGCAACGGTCCGACTCACCGCGGTCAGGCGGTTCATTCGGTCCCTGGGAATTGTCTCGATTCCCATCTTGAGGCTGAGGTTGGGAATGCAGGTGATGAGATCGGCGTTACCGGTCCGCTCTCCGTATCCGTTGATGGTTCCCTGAACGTGACGGGCACCCCCGACAACAGCGGCGATCGCGTTGCCCACTGCGCAACCCGTGTCGTTCTGTGTGTGAATCCCAATAACCACCTCTTCGAAATAGGAGGTCACCTCACTCGTGATTCGCTGAACCTCATGAGGGAGTGAACCGCCATTGGTGTCGCAGAGAACCAAACAGCTCGCCCCACTCTGCGCAGCTGCTTCGAGCACTCGAAGGGAGAACTCTGGGTTCGCTTTGTAACCATCGAAGAAGTGCTCAGCATCGAAAAACACTCGTCGCCCGGCATTGGCAAGGAATCGAACCGATTCACCCGCCATTGCAATGCCTTCCTCCAAGGTCGTGCCCAACGCCTCCGTCACATGAAATTCCGAGGATTTGCCAACGATGCACACCGTTGAGGTTTCCGCTGCCAACAACGCGGCGAGCGTCGGGTCGACGTCGACCTTGCCAGCCGGTCGCCTCGTGGAGCCAAACGCAACCAACTGCGCTGTTGAGAGCGACAGTTCCTTCGGAGCGCGAAGAAAGAACTCAGCATCTTTGGGGTTTGCCTGGGGGAATCCCCCTTCGATCCACGCAACACCAAGCCAGTCGAGCTGCTCGGCGACCCGGAGCTTGTCCTCCACCGTCAGGGAGATGCCTTCAAACTGCGCCCCGTCGCGCAGCGTCGTATCAAATATCTCGACACTGGTCGGGATCGCGGCCGAGCCACCCACGTCGGGCAGATCGATCATTTGGCGAGCTCAACCCAATCGGAGAACTCGGCAACCTCGCCACGGACGACACGCGCATACTCTGCTGCAATGGCCTGGCTGATCGGGCCGGGGCAAGGAATTGGACGATCGTCGACCGAGTTCACCGTCGACACTTCTGCAGCTGTGCCACATACAAACATCTCGTCCGCAATGTAGAGGTCGGATCGAGTGAGCTCGCCCGTGATGATCTCGTGGCCCATCGACTTCGCAATGGCGATCACTGTGTCTTGCGTAATGCCCTCAAGCGCACCAGCGCTGAGTGGCGGGGTGATGATCCTGTCACCACGCACCACGAAGATGTTCTCGCCGGTGCATTCGGCCACCAGTCCGGCCTTGTTCAACATGATTGCTTCGTCGTAGCCAGCCTTCAGCGCCTCCACCTTCGCGAGCGAGCTATTCACATAGTTGCCGGTGGTTTTCGACGCAGGTGGCATGGTGTTGTGGTCGTGTCGGGTCCAGGAGCTGATCTTCATTCGGACGCCCTTCGTCACAGCGTCTTCACCCAAGTAGGCACCCCACGGCCAACAGGCAATAGCCACATCCACTGAGCATGGCAGGGTGTTGAGCCCCATCTCGCCGTAGCCATAGTACGCGATTGGTCGGATGTAACAGCCGGGCAACCCTGTGGAGGCAACCGTTTCCTTCGTGGCCTGGATGAGTTCCTCCACGGTGTACGGAATGTCCATCATCAGGATTGCTGCGGAGCGGAAGAGGCGCTCGATGTGTTCGGTCAACCGAAAGATTCCGGGGCCATTCGCCGTCTCATACGCTCGAATACCTTCGAACACGCCCATGCCGTAGTGAAGGGTGTGCGTGAGAATGTGAACATTGGCCTGGTCCCAGTCGACCAGTTCGCCGTTCATCCAGATTTTCGGAGTTGGGGTGATAGGCATGCGTGGCTCCTTACAACTTTGCCGCGATCGCGGCGCCAATTTCGGTAGTGCTTCCTGTGAACTGCTCCGGATGCTCACACGCTGCCTGAATCGCGGCCGCAGCATCAGTCTCGCCCAAGAACTCCAGCATCATTGCGGCGCTCAGCACCGCGGCTGTGGGGTTCGCCTTGTTCTGGCCAGCGATATCTGGCGCCGTGCCGTGCACCGGTTCGAACATTGACGGCCCGGTTCGAGCAGGGTTCAGGTTTGCCGAGGCCGCAAAACCAACGCCACCTGCCACTGCACCACCGAGATCGGTGAGAATGTCGCCGAAGAGGTTGTCGGTGACGACGACCTCATAGCGCTCAGGTCGCTCGACGAAGTGGATGCACGCTGCGTCAACGTGATCATAGGCAGTGGTGACGTCGGGATACTCTGCAGCGACTTCATCGAAGGTCCGCTGCCAGAGGTCGCCAGCGAAGGTCAACACGTTCTTCTTGTGGACCAGGTGGAGGAGCTTTCGTTCACTCACCCGGGCGCGCTCGAAGCCGAATCGGATACACCGCTCAACGCCAAATCGTGTGTTGACCGAGCCCTGCGTTGCGACCTCGTGCGCAGTGCCCTTGCGCAGGAAACCTCCTTCGCCGGCGTAGGCGCCCTCGGTGTTTTCCCGGATGACCTCACAATTGATCTTGGGAGGCAAACGGAAGGGTCGAAGGTTGATGTACATATCGAGCTCGAACCGCATCTTGAGGAGGATGCCTCGCTCCACCAGCCCTGCAGGTGCCGCCACGCCGGGGGCGGGATCGCCAACTGCTCCGAGCAGAATCGCGTCGTGTCCACGCCACTCTTCAAGCACCTCGTCTGGCAACACAACACCATCACGAAGATACCGAGCCGCTCCAAGGTCGTACTCGGTAGTCGTAAAGCTCACGCCGGTCTTGGCGATGACATCCAAGGCAACTGCAGTGACCTCAGGGCCAATTCCGTCTCCACCGACCACGGCGATTGAATGGGTAGTCATGTTTCCTAATTTCCTGACAGGGGTTTTCAACGGGTGACGCCCATCCCAGCTCGCACATGCAAAACCGCCCACAACAGTGGACGGCGTTTGGCGCACTCCCGGGAAGGGGTGTGCGCTACTGAATGGCTGGAATAAACGGCGGTAACACGCAGAGCATCGGCACAGACTCTACCACCCGTTGTCCGCTGGGCGCCGCTGAGCGACCCCGACGCTGCGTGCTCGACCACCTCTCAGTTTGGTTGCCAGTACACTGTCCGCCATGGCTGGCTCCGACCATCAACTCTCTCAGGCGGCATATGACCGCCTCAAAGCCGAACACGATCACCTCACCACCGTGTGGCGAATCGAGATAGCGCGCAAGATTGAGGTGGCCCGGGAAATGGGCGACCTCTCTGAAAACGGCGACTATCACGCCGCCAAAGAGGAGCAGGGAAAGACCGAAGCTCGCATTGGTCACCTTGGCGCGCTGATCGAGCAGGCGACCATCATCAGCCATGACGGTCCCCTCCACTCAGTAGTTCAGGGGTGCATTGTGACCATCATCTATGAAGGTGATGACGAGGAAGAGCGATACCTCATTGGGTCCATCGAGGAACGCCACGACGGCGCAGAGGTGGTCTCCCCCACCTCTCCACTGGGATCAGCGCTTCTTGGTGCTGCAGCAGACGACCTCGTCACATTCCACGCGCCCTCCGGTCCGCTGCAGGTAAAAGTCGTCCGAATCGAGCGATAGCCCGCCTCGCCCGCCACGCTGAGGACACGCGAACCACCCTGCTCGACAGACGCAAACTCCGTCGTCCGGCGGTCCCGCGGATCGATCACCATCATTCAATTTCGAATTATTTGGATTTTTCGTGCAAAAGCGCGACGAAATGGTTCACTCGTGCCGTCCTAGTCAGGCAACGGTGTTGCAAGGCACCGGCGCAATCTAGGTAACGGGAATACCTCAGGTGCCACTTTGGCGGGTCGGCACTTGGGGCTCGGTGTAGGGAGTTCATCGCAATACGGTTCGGCGGGACCTGCGGTGAGCTCCCTACTCCGCGTCTGCCGACGAACAGCGCGGCCACACAGCCGAATGAACCTCGCACGCAGCCGAATAGGCCTCGACGGGGCTAGCCCTCGGTGGAACCGAGGTTCTCCACAACTATCGGCGTATTCATGAATTCCGTGTAGTTGATGAGGACGCTTCGGCCATCCAACCGCCGTATCTCCACCTGCGTTGGGTGAAGGCGCTCGATGGTGCCGTAGTTCTCGCCAACTTCAACGGTGTGACCTACTTTCAACGCGCCGCGAGTGGCCCGGCCGGCTGCCAGCTCACGAGCAACTTGTTGACCGCCAAGGCCAACCAACAGCGCGCTGGAGAGCGCCAAAGCGAAGACGACCCCTGCAATCAACAGTTGCAGGATCGCTGTATCGATACCGAGTTGCGCCAGTGCCAAGATTACCGAGAGCGCTGTGATGACAGCTGAGATGATTTTCCCCAGCGAGGCCGGTTCTTCACCCGTCGCTCGTCGGGCCGCCTGAATCACTGCTGTGGCGAGCATCACCCCGAGGACTCGGCCCGCAATCAAGAAAAGCCCGGCCACCATCACCTGGGGCAAGTAGCGGATGAGGTCTGCGGGAATCGGTCGCAGCATGTCGGGTGAACTCACCGACACCGCTGCAATGATCGCTACTGCAACGAGGAGCCAGAACACAAGCGATGAGAGTGGACCTGCAGCCTGGGCCAGAGGGGAATCTCCACCTGCCTTTGACAACCGCCTTCGCAACAGGGCTGCGAACGCACTTGCTAGAACCACCCCGCCCACGATGATCGCCAACGCTATGAGGAACTTCATTGCTCAATCTCCCGCTCATCAGCAGCTTCACGCTCATCCACGAGGACTACCTTCGCAGTCTGCAAGCCGATGCTGAACAAGTCGGTAAAGAGCGAGACTGAATCCCGTTTCAGCGTGCGTGCACGAATTCTCGATTCGACCCGATCCAGGAACCCGGTGTCGGGCTCAAGCGCAGCAAAGAGCTCGGCTCGCAAACCGAGAAACTCTTCTGACTCTGCCTCAATGGTTCTTTCGACCTCGTTCACGACACTGCTCCTTGGGAGGAGGACGAGTTAAGAACTTCATTCGTCGCGAAAGGTTCTGAATTTGCTGAGCCCAGATTCGCGCTGCCGTTACTCGGCTCCTGTCCGCTGCCCGTGCCGCTCGCGTTCACCGCTTCCGAGCCGGCCCCCGCAGCATCTGCGTTCCGCTCATTGGCAGCTAGCCGTGCTCGCTCGAAACCTTGGCGCAGTCTG
>DORQ01000080.1 GCA_003514205.1 Acidimicrobiaceae bacterium | reverse complement strand
GCTGACCTGGCGCTTCTTCCGGCTGCGGAGGCCGGTCACCATCCCATGGGCCTCGCTGGCGCTCCAGTTCGGGTGCGGCTACGCCAACCCCCGACACTTCAAGAAGCGGTTCCTCGGCTACCTCAAGAGCGTCATCGACTACTACCCGGAGGTGAGGCTCGAGAGCTCAGGGACGGGGCTGGTGCTCAAGCCCTCGCCGACGCACATCGCGCGACGTCTCGGCGCTCGAAGGAAGTCCATGCCCTGAAGGTGGTCAGCACAGGATTCGATGGCTCACCCTAGTGAATCTCCGGCCCCGTGCCGGTGGGTCACGAAAGCAGCCAACGGCCGTCGACAAGATGGGCAAACACGACGAGGCTGTCTCTGGGGTCCGCGCCAGTGGTCGCGGCGAGCGCGAAGTCAATTGAAACGAGATCCCGCCTCGGTGGACTTCCGCCCGAAGGACGGTCCTCCCGGTGGTGACTCGAATGGATGGAACGACTTTCGCGGCGAAAAGCGCAGCAATGAAACGCATGCTTCGATGACTGATCCGGAATCGAGGCTGGCCCGTAAGGGGCCTGGCCGCGAGGCGAAGCTGTCTTACGTGAGTCACGTGCTGATGGAGAATCGCAACGGTTTCCTGATGGACATCCTGCTCGGCCAGGCAGACGGATTCACTGAGCGGCGCGAGGGTGCGGCGCTCGTGGCGAGAATTGGCGGAGGACGGCGCAAGACGGTGGGCGGAGACAATGGCTACGACGCGACGGACTTTGTGCAAGCGTGCCGCGCTGCCGGCGTCACGCCGCAAGTCGCGCCGAATATCCACCGCTCCAGAAGGAAATCGGCGATCGACCAACGCACCCTTCGGCATGGAGGCCATCGAGCCAGCCAGATCGTCAGGCGCAGAATCGAGACCATCTTCGGCTGGCTCAAGAGCTTCGGCGGAATAAAACGAAGTCGGGTCAGAGGCCTCGAAAGGACGCAGCTCGCTGCTCGACTCGCCGCTGCTGCCTACAATCTGTTGCGACTGAGTCGATTGCAGCCCCTGGAAGCCGGAACTTGAACCCCTCGACGAGGCGGAAGTGCTCCACGCCGAGGGTCGCAAGCACCGACGCCACGGGCTGAATCCCCTTACTGGAAGCTTCTTTTTCGACAAGACGTCACCCGCTGCCGTGCCAATCACTGACAACGACCGTTTCTCAGCAGCCTGCTAGGGTTCGGTGGCAGACCACCTCGCCGTATTCCCTGCCTCGAATCCATTCCAGAACACGGGGATCTTCAGGTTCCAATCCTGGAGCGGATTTATTCTTACGATTGCAGGTGACGTTAGTCTGTAGGCTTGTGCGGAAACAGGCGGGTCGAAGAGATGAAGTAAATGGATTGCGACGCTGCACTCTCCTAGGGCGCTGGGATCCTGTGTTTCGAGGACTAGTACTCTTAGGTCGTAGGACTCCGTGCACGGAACAATCTCGATCTGAATGGCATGATCGTCGTTGGTTGGCGATCCTCCAACAACTCGATTCTCTCCGGTCCTCGACATCTTCACCATGTTCACGTCATCTGCGGAGAGATCAAATCGAACCTGGCCTCTTCTGGATGGGGTCTCCATCGTAGCGACCGTACCTGGGTATCCTAGGCCGAGCGGGTAGGTCGTGACTCCGTAGTTCGCGTTAGCGGGCCATGTACTCCCAGAGGTCGAAAGGTTGCTCAGCGAATAGGTGTACGTGGCGGAGCTGATGACAGTTGCATCGACGATGGCGGGATTGTTATCCGCGATCCGATACCAGAAGGTATTGGTTACTACATCAGGGTCCACGGCGTCTTGAAAATCGTCCTTCGATCCGCGGATCTCGTCGGCCCCGTCGAACATGAGCTGACGCGATGCTCCGTAGGAAATCGTCCAAGACATGTACTGGCGTGGCGGGGGAGGCGTCAGTGGGAGGGGAGGACGGATGATGATAGTCGTGTGCCCGAGGCCCATCGCGCAGTGACCCAACTCATGCAAGACTGTGCTCGCCGCGTTGAAAGTCCCCACCGTCGGAGGCGGAACCTCATACTGCTCGCAGGAAAAGCAATTCTCCGTCGTCGGAACTAGAGCGCTCCATTTCGCTGCAGCCCACTCAACCATCTCTGGCAGACGGCCGCCAAAGTCAGGATCAACGCAGACCCTCACATTCGTAGAGCCATTGGGGTTATACGTTGAGGGGTAGACAATGCCGTCATCGTTGATAATGAAGGTCGGATGATCCTCAGGATGACCGGGTTCGCATCCGTCAGCCAGGGAGCACTTGACAGTTCTCAAGAACGTACCGGCGAAGACCAGATTGGATGAGAGAACTCCCGCGATTCCGAGCACAATCGTAGGCAGGCGATTCACGGAATCACCGCCTCGGTTCGCAAGCGCATTTCCGCAGCCCGGATCTTTTTGACTATTTCTCTTAGCGCTGCATATTCCTCAATGCTCGGATAGCGATTCGTCGACATGTCGCTGACAGTGAGCATGAACGTGTGGTCAAGTTCATCCTGGCCACCAGGACCTGTACCTGGGTAGAGCGAAAGGTGAATTGTGAACTCCACAGAACCTGAGTCCTCGATAGGTGGGCCCAGTCTCGGCTCGGTAACGTGTTTTGACCTCACCCGCTCTCGATCGAGCTTGTAGAGCTCTGACCTCAGTACGACGTCGACTATCGCATCAACATCCTCGAGAGGCACCTGCGCGGTATATAGCAGGCGTGGAGTGTCCGACGCATAGCTGGAGAGAAGGACGGGTAGTCGCCCGTCGCCAAGAAGGGAGTAAGTACGAATCTCCCCGCTCGACGAGCCACTGTACTGCACCCTCAGAAGTTCCTTATCCGGTTCCAAGAGAATCGAGTCGCGAGAAGGCTCTGCGGACTGAGATCGGCTATCGGATGCTGCGCCGGCAAGTTCGTAGCTAGCGACAAGTCCTACGCCCAGCAGAATAATGGTTAAGCCGATTGCTCGACCCATCGGTCACCTCCGCAGGAGAAATTCATAGCACATGCCTACGAGAGCGGCCGCACGCTTGCGGTCTGGGCACGGTCAGGGCTGGCGAGGTCGGCTCCTCTCCCCGAATCCTGATCCAGTAGGGCTCTCGTAATCGAGGTAGATTTCGGCTCGTTCACTGCGCTCCGGAGGGAGCCAGGAGGACGGGCAGAGGAGGAAGAGTCGCTTCACGGAGGAGCAGATCGCAATGGCGCTTCGGCAGGCCGAAGCTGGTACGACCGTCGAAGAGATCTGCCGGGCGCTGGGTCTGGTCTAAGAGGGTGCCTATGGCCGCAACTTCAGCCCGAGAAACAGGAGCGCGAACGGCCACAATCGTCGCGTCAGGGGCGAGGGAAGGTCGGCGCATGAAGTTCGCGCACAGCCAGTAGAATTTCGAACACCGCCCAACTCGCTGAAACTGCGTGGGCTATCGCCCGGTGAGGCTCGCGCCGTGTCGTTTGGTTCCAAGCGTAAGTGCTTGCCTGGAATTGATTTAGAAATGGTGGAGCGGAA
>DORQ01000279.1 GCA_003514205.1 Acidimicrobiaceae bacterium | reverse complement strand
TGCGGGTTCCTGACCTGTGGTTTCCGGGCTGAGGATTGGACGTCCATCAAGCGTTGCCAGCTTCGGTGACCATTGGCTCCCGTCCCACCAGCGGAGTTGCTGGGGGTTCCACGGGTCCAGTTGCCAACTCGGCGGGTAGCTCTGCAGTGGGGGTTGGACAGTCACGGTTTCAGCCTAGGAGCCAACTCGACCGTTTCGCCTGCAATGGCCGAGAGAACCCTCAGGTTCCAAGTGACGTTTGCCAGGTTCGTGGCGAGCGGTGCAGGCCGCCCCCCGTTCCCCCGATAGTCTCTCCCTCAATGGCCCATCAGTCTCTTTACCGTCGCTATCGACCGCGCCGATTCGCTGAGCTGCGCGGCCAGGACCACATCGTTGGAGCGTTGCGCAATGCCGTCGCTCACCAATCTGAGGGCCACGCCTATCTCTTCAGCGGACCTCGCGGCACGGGTAAGACCTCTACTGCGAGAATTCTCGCCAAGGCCCTCAACTGCGACAACCTTGATGCCGGCGAGCCATGCGCCACCTGCGAGAGTTGCATCTCGATCGAAAAGGGCACCAGCTACGACCTCTTTGAGCTGGATGCGGCCTCGAACAACGGCGTGGACGCAATGCGAGACCTAGTGAGTCGAACAGTGGTCGGTTCGCCGGGACGCACCAAGGTGTACATCCTCGATGAGGTGCACATGTTGAGCCCAGCCGCATCGAATGCCTTGCTGAAGACCTTGGAGGAACCGCCCGAGCACGTGGTGTTCGTGCTGGCTACCACTGATCCGCAGAAGGTATTGCCCACCATCCGAAGTCGCACCCAGCACTTCGAATTCTCGTTGTTGTCTTCGGCCGAGCTGACTTCCTACGTTGAGTGGATTCGCTCAGATGCTGGCCTCGATATCGACGAGGCTGCCGTGGCACAAGCGGTTCGCCAGGGCAGGGGTTCGGCGCGAGACACCCTGTCAGCGCTCGACTTGATCGTCGCTGCGGGAGGTGTGCAGAGCTCAGTCGATGCGGTGGCGGAGATCGTGGCAGCGCTGGTGTCCAGAGAGGTCGCTGCCGTGATGCAGGCAGTGGCCTCCGCAGTCTCGATGGGTCGAGAGCCGAGAGTGCTCGCTGAGCAACTGATCGTGGTGCTGCGCGACGCCTTCTTGTCTGCAGTCGGGGCCGAGCTGGGCCATTTGAACGATGCGGATCAAGTACAGATGAAGGCACTCGCTCACAACCTGGGTGCCGCTCGAACCACTCATGCACTGGAAGTCCTCGGTGCCGCCATGGTCGATATGCGGCAAAGCTCAGATCCGCGAGTGCCACTTGAAGTGGGGCTGATCAAGTTGTGTGGCTCGGGTTCGGGAGCCTCCCTTGAAGAGCTGTCCGCTCGGGTTGATGAGCTTGAGCGACGGTTGGCTTCGGCACCTTCGGTCACCCGGATCGATGCGTCGGTGAGCTCCGCTCCCGCAGCGCGGTCAGATTCTCCGGTGCTGGCTAGTGAGCGGGACGCACCCGAGAAAGCGAGTGGGGAGGCCGACCGAACTGCTCAGTCGGCGAAGGATCCCGATGCTGGTCTGAGCGGCGTTGCAGCAGCTCGAGCAAATCTGGCACGGCTTCAGGGTGCCCCAGCGGCAGCCGATCGAGGGAATTCGAAGGCCGCAGAACCGTCTCAGGCTGGATCCCAACCTGCGCCTCCAGTGCCACCTGGAGCCCGGCGGTTGAGTGACGCTGCGCCGGTCCCGCCTCCGACACCTCCCTCTTCGCACTCCGCGTCCCCAGAGCCGCCGATGCCTGGCGTGGCGCCGACACCGTCTACTTCGCCTGTTTCTGCAGGAGCACCTGCCGCTACCGCTCCGGTCGACTTCACGGTTGAGCACGTATCGGCAGCACTTCATGAAGGCCGGCTTGAGGGCCTGCGGCCCGTATCCAAAGCGATGTTTCGAGAGGCGGTTGTCGAGAGTATTTCCGGGTCTGAGATTCGTCTGACTATCTCGGCACCCTTACGTGCGCGTGCTGAGCAGGAGCTTTCGACGGTTGAATCTGCGCTGTCCAAACATCTCGGTGTCGCAGTGACCGTCGTGGTGGTGGATCCTTCGTCGACCCCGCGAACTGATGCTGGGTCGCGCCACAAGACGCCAGCCCAGACGCCTGCAGGTTCGAGCTCGATAGCTTCTGAGGAATCAGTGAAAGACTCGCTTCAAGACGAGGACGAGGTTGATCTGTCCCTGCTCGTGAATGCCCCAAATGTCTCGACTGCTGGGGTTGACCGAATCGTCGCCGCCTTTCCGGGGGCCACAATCATTGAGGATGACAAGCAGTGAGCGATCCATTGAACGGCACCGATCACACAGACGAGGATCTGGAGAACCCTGAGCAGGCCGAGGAGTACGACGACGAAGACGAGGAGTACGAGGACTACGACGAAGAACCCGAAGCTGCTGACGGCGGTTTCGACTTGGGCTCGTTGCTTGGCGGCATGAATCTTGGGTCAATTCTGGGTGCAGCGCAGGACATGCAGGCAAAAGTGGTCGAAAGCCAGCAACGACTGGCTGCAGCGACCGTCCAAGGCCAATCAGGCGGCGGTGCCGTGCAGATCGACGTCAACGGCGGCTTTCAGTTTCAGCGAGTGAAAATCGATCCTTCGGTGATTGACGCCAACGACCCAGAGATGTTGGAAGACCTCATCCTCGCCGCCCTTCATGATTGCAGTGCTCAGGTGGAGGCCGCGCAAAGCCGAGAGAACCCCGTCGGCGGACTCGATCTCGGTGGACTTGGTGGTCTTGGCGGCCTCTTCGGGGGTTGAGATGGCTGACTATGAACAGTCAATCCAGGAACTGATCGACGCCTTTGGGCGACTTCCCGGGATCGGGCCGAAGTCAGCACAACGCATCACGTTCCATCTTCTGAAGTCTGACAAAGCCGAGTCGGAGCGTCTGGTTTCTGCTGTCAGTTCGGCGGTGCACAAGATCCGGTATTGCGAGGTTTGTTTCAACTTCGCAGAATCCGAACGGTGTGCGATCTGCCGAGATGAGAACCGGGATCCACATCTGCTGTGCGTTGTCGAAGAGCCCAGAGACGTCGTGGCAATCGAACGCACACGCGAGTTTCGGGGTCGGTATCACGTCCTTGGCGGCGCCATCGATCATCTACAAGGCGTGGGTCCAGATCAGCTCAAGATACGCGAGCTCCTCATCCGGGCAGCTGAGGAAGGGATCACCGAGGTCATCCTCTGCACGAACCCAAACATCGAGGGTGAGGCAACGGCGTTGTATCTGAAGCGGGTGCTCGACATTCCAGGACTCACCGTGAGCAGGATCGCAAGTGGACTGCCAGTTGGCGGCGACCTTGAGTACGCGGACGAACTCACGCTCGGCCGCGCGATCGAAGGCCGGCGAACGCTGGAACAGTAAGGTGTCGCCATGCCGAATCACCGTCAGCTCATCTCCTCTGGTTCCCCCTGGGAACTCACCGTTGGTTACAGCCGGGCAGTTCGTGTCGGCGAGCGCATTTTCGTTGCCGGCACTGCGCCCAAGTTTGACGATGGCACGTGCCCCACAGACCCGGCTGCGCAGGCCCGCCGCTGCTTCGAGATCATCGGCGAGGCGCTCGCTGACGCCGGAGCCTCCTTTGCCGATGTCGTCCGAACTCGGATGTATTTGGTGGATGCCAACGACTTCGAATCCATTGCATCAGTCCACGGCGAGATGTTCCATGACATTCGACCTGCGAACACCACTGTGGTGGTCGCTGCGCTGCTTGATGATGCCTGGAAGGTCGAGATTGAAGTGGAAGCGATCATGAACCCAGAGAACGCCCCACTTCGCTAGAACTGCCCGGAATTGGGACGATCCAGACCCTTCGGCAACCCTCCCTTTGTCGCTGGCCGCTGCTCCTTTCGACCTTTCCTACTCGCCTTTGCCTTGGATCCGTGACATCCGTCCGATCCGCGGCAAAAATCTCTGCTCTTTGGCCTGCTTCCTCCGCACTCGACACTCCTGCGCTTGCGACTCCGACTTGTTTGTTCGCTCTTCGCTACCTCGCAACAATCACCATTTCAAATTCTTACAAGCGCCTTGTGAACTTGTCACTAGTATGCTAACCCGTGGCCGCTACGCACTTTGCGTCCAATTCCCCGGTCAGTACGCCCTATCGGCCACTAGTGAACTTATATTTCGCCTCCCATTTCCTGCGGCTTTTTGCCCTCCCAATCGCAACACTTTCCAACCGAACTTGTCACTAACTAGTACTCTACAAGTCGAAAACGCACCTTTTCGCAGCGCCACAAGTGGCGATTTGTCGTTTACAAGCCGTCATTTGTTGCTCCTTCGAATCCCACTGCGGCCGCCAAAAGTCCTAAGGGTTATCATTCGTGTCCAGGTGTTTGTAGTCAAGTACTTATTAGTA
>DORQ01000247.1:2070-2773 GCA_003514205.1 Acidimicrobiaceae bacterium | reverse complement strand
GCCTGTCGATGCCGTCACGTGGCTGACGGCTAACCTCAATGTCTGTGTTGTCCCGTGTCGCCATCGTTCGCAGCGGCACCGCGTTCGCAACCATATGCCTCCTTGGGGCAGTTGCGGTAGAGACTCATCGTCGATCCTCCTCGGAGACTGCCGCCGAGTCGCGAAGCGTCTCGACAGCCACAACAACGACGTTGTCTGCCGACGCCTCCTCCACAACAGTCGCGTCCACAGCCCCCAACACGACCGAGCCACCAGTCACCACAACGCTCGCGCCACGCGCTGAGCCTGGGCTGCTCCTCGCAACCGGTCGCGGCCCTCTCGATGGCCGCCTCGTGGTGGTGGACCCGGGCCATAACGGTCTCAACTTTCAATATGGCGATGCATACCGAGAGGACTCGCCCTACCTGTGCAACTCGACCGGTTCGACCGCAACGAACGGCGTGCCGGAGTACGAAATCAACTGGGCAATCGGCCAGGCACTCACCGCCATGCTGAACCGTCTCGGCGCGAATGTGCTGCTGACACATGAGGACAACGAAGGATTTGGCCCGTGTGCCGATGAGCGGGGCGCCCTCGCTCGTGACAACCCATCAGCGGCGCTGATCTCAATTCACGCTGATGGTTCGACGACCGGTGGCAGTGGCATACACATCATCCATCCAGCAGCGCACCCCAACCTCTCAGCGGAGAGCGTGGCACAATC
>DORQ01000247.1:1447-1920 GCA_003514205.1 Acidimicrobiaceae bacterium | reverse complement strand
GCTGGCATTGCTCACTCGGGACGAGCTACTCGCTG
Organism: Acidimicrobiaceae bacterium; assembly: GCA_003514205.1. Classification (GTDB taxonomy): domain Bacteria; phylum Actinomycetota; class Acidimicrobiia; order Acidimicrobiales; family Microtrichaceae; genus UBA11034. The sequence continues at coordinate 1,885 of DORQ01000247.1, read as the reverse complement.
TCGGTGCCAGACCATCGAACTATGTCGGCACCAACGGCACTCACCAACGCGATGACCTTGCGAATCTCAACACTGCGAATCGTCCGGCCATTCTCGTCGAGCTGGGAAACATCCGGAACCCAATCGATGCGCGGCTGCTGACCGAGAAACCCTCTCAGCAGGTGATTGCCGCGGCGTTAGCCCGAGCGCTGCTCAGGTTCTTTGGCCTTCCAACGGATTCGCCGCTGGTGCGAGGCGATGTGAATGGCGATCTATTCCCAGACCCGCTTCCTGACTACAGCACGACAACAACCACAACGACGACTGTCACCCTTCCAGAGGCCAGCGAACCAGTGGCACCGCCGGCACCAGTCGAGCAAGTGCCAACGACGGGCGTGACCGTCGCGCAGCCATGACCGGCCATCACAGCGCATCTCCTGTGGGGCCGAGCGTTCAAGG
>DORQ01000247.1:0-1225 GCA_003514205.1 Acidimicrobiaceae bacterium | reverse complement strand
GTGGTGCTGTTCCATGCCGACTTTGGATGGGCCAAGGGTGGCTTCCTCGGAGTGTCGCTCTTTTTCACCCTGTCGGGGTACCTCATCACTTCGTTACTGATTGCCGAGCGGACGCGATCGAGTTCCATCAACCTCAAGGCGTTCTGGGCGCGCAGATTTCGTCGTCTCTTGCCTGCTGCATGGTGCACGCTGGCCGCCATTGCGATCATTCAGATTCTGTTGAACCAATATGGTGCTGCGCAGCGACTCGACCTGCTGGCGTCCTTTGGTCAGGTTGCAAACTGGAGGTTTCTCGCGACAGGTTCCTCCTACAACCAGCTCTTTAGCCAACCCTCGCCGGTCCGGCACTTCTGGAGCCTCGCTATTGAGGAGCAGGCCTACCTCGTCATTCCATTCCTCTGTGCTGCTGCCCTACGCTTCAAACGAGCACCGGTAGCGGCGCTTGGGGTGGCGCTTGGCGCGATCTGGCTACTCTCGGCGCTGTCCACCTTGGTCTGGAGTAGCGCTGAGCGTGTCTACTACGCAACTGATACCCGTGCCTCGGAATTGTGCATTGGGGCGATTCTGGCCACGGTGGTGGCACAGCCTGGGTTTCGGAAGCGGGTTGTTCGACACCTGTGGTCTCGATGGTTCCTGCAGTTCGCTGCCCTGGCTGCAACTGTGGGGACCGTGTGGGCCTGGGGCACGGTTGAGGTGACCGACCCACGTGTCAGTGGCGGTGGACTTCTCGTCATGGGTGTGGTGTCGTCGATCCTCGTGCTCGGCGCCAGCCTCGGAGTTGGGGTTCTCGGCCGGGCGCTGTCGTGGGGGCCGCTGCGGTATCTCGGCAGGATCTCCTATGGGATCTACCTCTTTCACTGGCCAGCGTTGGTCTACTTGACTGAGCGACGAACTGGTATTGAGCGGGCACCGCGTCTTGTCTTGATCGGCCTGTTAGTCCTCATGGTGGCGCACCTCAGCCACCGATTCATCGAATCGCCGATTCTGCGGGGTGGGTCTCCATTTCGTGGGATCAAAGTACAGATACTTGGCCCTGCCATGGCAGTTGGGCTCCTCGCAGTGGCACTGGTGGGTGGATCGAACACTGATGCCCGTCGGGACTCCTTCGACGCTGAGGTGGCGGGGGAGGCCCTTGAACGGCTGCAATCATAAGCAGCGAGTTCTCAGGCAGCGAGTTCCCAGGAAGCGAGTTCGGTTGCCCCGACTACTCAACCCGCGACCGCCC
>DORQ01000097.1 GCA_003514205.1 Acidimicrobiaceae bacterium | reverse complement strand
AGCGCAAGCAGCGCCGCCTGCGCCGAGGCGACCGTCACACTTAGCGGGTCTGCGAAGGCGAGCATCCACGCACCGATAACGGCAGGTACGACAAAGAGCAAGAACTTCACCCGAAGCCGCTCCCCTAGAATGACCGCAGCGAGTACGACAGCAATGACCGGTTGGAGCTTCTGTAGGACTTGAGGCGTGATCGGATCACCGAACCGAAACGCAGCGGTGAACAGTGTCGTCGCCAACGCTGAGGAGCCGGCCCCTATGACGAGCACGGCCAGTTTGGTACGCACCGACACCAAAAGGACCCGCTGCACCGCCGACATCAACCAGGGTGAGACCAGAACCACAAGGATCAAATGCTCCCAGAACACGATCGTCAACGAGGGGTAGTCCTTGGCCAACGGCGAACGCCACAACGCGGACAACCCCCACAACGAGGCAGCCAGTGCAACCAACCACGTACGGTCCCCGCGTTGGAGCAGACTCATTGCTGAATCGGGCCCGGGGTGAGTTCACGTATTCCCGGGAGGACCTGGTCAGCGAATGTGGTCAGGAAGCGTTCTTGGTCCTCACCAGGGGCGTGCACGATGAGGTGGTTGAAACCTAGATCAGTGTAATCCTTGACAGCGGCGACAATTTCATCCGGCTCCGACGAGACAATCCAACGTTTGGCGACCTGCTCGATCGGGAGAGCGTCAGCGAGCTTCTCCATCTCTACCGGAGAGTCCATAGTGTGCTTCTGCTCCGCGGACAGAGACAGCGGTGCCCAGAAGCGTGTGTTTTCGAGCGCCTTGCTTTGATCAGGATCCCAGGAGATCTTCATCTCGATCATCCTATCGACGCGACCGGGGTCACGCTCTTTGGCCTTTGCACCGGCGACCAGACCCGGGAGCAGCCCATCAGCGTAGAGCTCCCGGCCCTTGCCGGAGGTGCAGATCATCCCCTCCCCGTGACGTCCCGCGTACCGGGCCATCATCGGCCCGCCAGCAGCGATATACACCGGCACCCGATTGTCGGGCCGGTCATAGATGACCGCACCCTTGGTTCGGTAGTGCTGCCCGTCGAAGTCGACAGGCTCCCCCTCCCACAGCAACCGCATCAGCTCGACCGCCTCCCGCAGCCGTCCGAAGCGTTCCTTGAACTCCGGCCATCCTTCCTCGCCGACTGAACCAATCGCGACCTCGTTGAGCGCCTCACCAGTGCCCACACCCGCGATGATGCGTCCCGGGGCGAGACACGCCAACGTCGCATACGTCTGAGCAATCACCGCCGGGTTATAACGGAACGTCGGCGTCAACACGCTCGTGCCGAGCTGAACCCGCTCCGTGCGCGCGGCTACAAAACCCAACCACGCCAACGCATTCGGCGAGTGCCCACCTGTAACCCGGAACGGCTGGAAGTGATCACTGATCGTCACTGTGTCTAATCCCACCCGCTCAGCCAGTACCGCAAACCCAGCAAGGCGCTCTGGATCGAACTGCTCAGCCGACGCCTTATAGCCTATCCGAAGGGTCATCAGTGCTGCTCCCTCGCTGCTCCAACTACTGCTGGAATCACCTCATTGCCGATTTGCTCCATCCGACGCAGGCGCCCACCCGAAAGGAGCGCGAAGCTGATTCGGTCGATGTCGAGAGCAGCAAGTTCCCGGAGGCGCGTGACGCAATGGTCCAGGGGTCCAGCCAGCGCGACTGACTTGACGAACTCGTCGCTGACGACCTGCTTGTGCCCAGCGTGCAGCGATAGATGCTCGACGAGATGGTAGCCAGAGTTGGCGGCTGCGAACTCGGGACGGAAGCGCTCCAATGCCGGTGGCATGTGCTTCCAAACGTCGAATGTGGCGGCCTGGCTGGTAGCCCAGGCGCGCACATCGGTCAGCGCCTGAGCCTCCTCAGCGACGCTCATCGTCACCACTAGATCGATTACCAACTCCGAACGGTCACGGCCGGCCTTCTCGAGGCCCTCATAGATGTAGTCGAGCTGCCACTGGCAGAACTCCGGATCGGCCGCACCCATGAGGATCGCACCGTCGCACTTCTCCCCGGCCAGGCGGAGCATCCCGGGCTGCGAGACAGCCATGTAGATCGGGACTTGCCGCTGCGCAGCGGCCATTTTTACCTTGGTGCCATATAGCTCGACTTCCTCACCGGAGAAGAGTTGATGGAACTCATCTATGGACTGCCGCAGCTCACCGAGCTTGGACGGCTGTCCGCCGGCTCCCAACACAGCCGACCAACCGGCGCCCAGCCCGAGCATCGCCTTGCCGTTGGTGAGCTCATCCAGAGCAATAGTGGCGTTGGCCGTGACCGTTGGGTGACGAGTCACCAGATTGGTTACGGCCGAGCCGATGTGCATATTCTCGGTCGCACCGGCGGCGAGGTACATCGCAGCGTAGACATCCTTCATGCCCAATTGGAAATCGATGTACCAGAGCGCTTCGAAGCCGTATTTTTCCGCAGCTCTCGCGAGCTCCGGGACGTTGCTCAGCGGTTCCCTCGGGCTCACGCCCATCGATAGACCCCAACGATTCATGATTCGTCCTCCTCTTGGCTGTTAATTGCTGTTGATGTCTTGCCGGATGGTTTCGCCTGCTCCACCATCGGTTTAAGATCGACTTTCCTGATCTTCCCAGCTGCCGTAACAGGCATGTCAGACACGACCATAAGTCGCTCGGGAAGCAGCCTCCGGCTCAGACCTTGTCCCGTCAGCCACTCGTTGAGTTGCGGCAGATCAATTTCGAATCCGCGGTCGAGAACAACCACAGCGCAAATGCGCTCGCCAATTCGCTCATCCGGAGACCCGATCACGGCCACTTGGCGAACTGAGGGATGACGCGCGATCGCCTCTTCGATCGGAATCGGCGAAAGATTGACACCCCCACGGACGATGAGGTCCTTCAATCGCCCCGTCAGCTTCAGGTATCCATTTGGCTCTAGGCGAGCAAGATCGCCGGTTCGGAAGAAGCCGTCCGGCGTGACGGACGCCTGGTATAGATCCTCCTGCCCCATGTACCCAACGAATACGCCCGGTCCACGCATGGCCAGTTCACCCTCGCCTTCCCCTGGCGCGGACTCGTCAGAGAGAATGCGCAGCTCTAGGCCTGGAAGTGGCAGTCCTGCCAATCCCACGCTGCGTGACGCATCCTCGCCCGGGACACCGGTCGTGACGCCACCTTCGGTCATCCCCCAAAGAACGGTGACGAATGTGTTTGGCATCTGGACCCCCGCCTCTTCCAGGAGGTGAGGGGGAACGGGAGCGCCACCGCATAAGAAGGCACGCAGCGATGCCAGCTTGGGATGTGGGTTGTCCCACGGTGCGTCGACGAGATCCTTGAGGAATGGCGTGGCAGCCGCAGTGAAGTAGCACTGGTGTTCTTCGACGGTCTGCAGCGCCTTCTGAGGGTCCCACTCATCCTGAAGGACCAACTGTGCTCCGCAGAAGAGCGACAGCCGTCCCCCGTGCCAGGCTCCGACGCTGTGTCCGACCGGGGACGGCATGAACAATGGTGTCGACTCAGAGATGCCGAAGCGTTCGGCGAATCCGCGGTTTACAGCAGCCAGAGTGTCGCGCGTGTGCATGACGGCCTTCGGCCACCCCGTGGTGCTCGAGGTGAACATGAGATGCTCGAGATGCTCGGGCGCCGAGGGAGGTCTCCTCCCGTTGATCTCCGTGGTTAGGTAGGCGCCATCGTCCTGCAACGTCAGGACCTGGCAGGCATTGCCTGCCTGTCGAGCCGCTTCCAGCACCCGCTCCCCCGTTGCGGCGCGACGGTGGTGGGGCAACGTGATGATCGCACGAGCACCGATCAGTTCGAGGACGTAGGCGAGGGTTCGGGCGTCAGTAGTCATAGGAATGGTGGCCGGGACCGCACCCAGCTGCAGGCAAGCCAGGAGTGCCACCTGCCACTCCACCCGGTTTGGCAGCAACACGAGAACGACGTCACGAGCTCGTACACCCGAACCAGCCAGAGTCTGGGAAAGGGCCGCCGCCTGATCCCACAACTGGATCCGACTCAGCGAGGATCCGGAGTCGTCCCGGACCGAGATCACCTCGGGGGCAGCTCGCACGAATTGCTCGAACCTGTCCGTGAGCGCCTCACCGGGTACGAAACTCCGCTCTTGAGCCACATCGTGTCCCTTGGTCACCCTCTGCCTCCCTGACGCCGCGCTGCGATCCTTTTGATCTTCGCTCAGAAACGACCCCCAGTCAAGAGGGTGATGTCGCTTTTTTTATTTCCACTACGTTCTGCCCACAATGGCCCTGCTGGTGGCCGACGCCACCTCGAGCCGTTTGGTGTGAACCACTCAAGCGGACCCTCGACGGGTACCCGCGTACGCGATCGAGGCGCTTG
>DORQ01000152.1 GCA_003514205.1 Acidimicrobiaceae bacterium | reverse complement strand
GCACCTACTCAAGCCCCACCGCCCCCACCGGCTCCTGCTGCGCCGAAGGTGAACCTGGGCAAGATCACCCTCGCGAAGAGCGGTGACAAGCGCACCGTGTCGCTCGCCAAGGGCGGCGGCAACCAACCCATCCACGTCAACCTCAACTGGAATCAGCAGGGCGGCACTCGAAAGCGCGGCCTGTTCTCGAGCGGTTCGACGGCTCCGGACCTCGACTTGGGCTGCATGTACCAGATGAAGGATGGAAGTAAGGGCGTCATTCAGCCGTTGGGCAATCGATTCGGAAGCAGGACCGCTGCCCCATTCATCTACCTCGACAAGGATGATCGCAGCGGCGCCTCGTCCGATGGCGAGAACCTGTATGTCCTCCGACCGGATCTCATTCACCGCGTGATGGTGTTCGCGATGATCTACGAGGGGGCAAACGACTTCGGCAGCGTTGGGGGGCGCATGACTCTCAAGGATCAGTCGGGTGCCGAAACCGAGATCTACCTCAACAATCCGAGCTCGAATCGGACATTCTGCTCCGTCTGCCTGATCGAGGAGGCGAGTGGCGATTTGACCATCACCAAAGAGGAGCGCTACTTCTCTGGCCACTCCGACGCCGACAACTACTATCGGTTCGGGTTCAGATGGACTGCAGGAAGCAAGTAGCTCCATTGGCCACCGAAGGGTGAGCAGGAACCCAGGTCGGCAGTGACGGCCGAGGTGAAGCAATCGATCCGTGTCGAGTGCAATGGCGTGACGGTGAGACTGCACGAAGGCGACCCTCCGTTCCTACTTGGACGAGAGGTCACGTGCGGGATTGTTCTCAACAGTCGCCGAGTCGGCCCCCACCATTTGAGAGTCGTGTGGGATGAGGCGGGCTGGCTCGTCGAGGACGCCGGGAGCAGCACAGGCACCTTCCTGAATGGTCATCCGGTTCAACGCATGCGGGTCGTTGCGTTAACTGAGGTTCGTCTCGGCGATCCAACAGACGGTCCGATTGCTCAGTTCGAACCGGGAACCAGGAACGCGCCCGATACGCGATCGGCTCCGACACCCGTCGTTGCCAGCAAGGGGTCGCACTCAGCACCCCTGCCCCCACCCGGGGCATCGGATCACCAGGAGCCCTTTGGGAGTCACCGGCGCTCGCCCCAGCACGCTTCTCTCAACGACGAAGCCGCCTTCGGGGTGTACGACCTGACGGTGGAGACTGCTGGAGTTCGGCGGCTCGATCGCGTGTCATTCGTTTTACGTCGGGGCGAGATGCTGGGCTTGCTGGGCGGCAGTGGAGCTGGCAAGTCGACCCTCTTGAAGGCGATTACCGGCAGCGGGCCGGCCAGTGGTGGCTTGGTGCTCTTCGAGGGGCGCGATCTCTATCGAGACTTCCGACATGTTCGAGATCGGATCGGCTACGTACCGCAGGACGACATTCTGCATGCATCCCTGTCCGTGCGAGCGACACTGACCTTTGGCTCGATGCTCCGCTTGCCGAACGCTACCGATATCGAGCGGGACGAGCGCGTCCAGGAGGTGGCCTCGGAGCTTGGGCTTGTCGATCGACTGGACGCCAAGATCAACCAGCTTTCGGGAGGCCAACGAAAGCGAGTGAACGTCGCACTGGAACTCCTGGCGCGGCCTCCTCTCCTCATTCTTGACGAGCCCACCTCGGGGCTCGACCCAGCAAACGAGCGCTCGCTGATGCAGCTACTACGTCGGCTGGCGGACGATGGGCGAATGGTCATTGTGGTTACGCACAGCACCGAGAGCCTGCACGTTTGCGACCAAGTGCTCTTCCTTGCCCGTGGTGGATCTCCCGCCTATCTGGGCTCACCACTGGCATTGGCCGCTGAGTTTCGCGTGTCTACCCTGGTCGACGCGTTCGGCTTCGTTGACAGCCACCCGAACCCGATGGAGTTGCGGGCACGATTCGATAAGCGTCATGGGAGCATCCAGCCGCCGGCGATCACCCCGAGTCCCGACACGCCAGCGAGACCGCCTTGGCATCGGCACATGGCTCTCGAGTCTCAGCGAGTCGGCATCGACTTCTGGATCCTGTTGCGTCGCGCCATCGCTATCGCTGGTGGAGACCGACGGAACATGGTCCTTCTCGGCGCACAGGGTCCGGTGATCGCGCTTCTTATGCTCGTCGTCTTCGGCTCAAATAGGCTCGAACCGTCGAGCGGCGCATCATCAGGTGCGACCAGCGTCCTCCTTGCGCTGGTGCTCTCCGTGATCTTCATCGGTACATCGAGTTCCGTTCGTGAGATCGTCAAGGAGCGCCCGTCCTTTCTCCGCGAGCAAGCTGTGGGCGTTTCGACGGCTGCATATCTGGCGTCAAAGTGGGTGATGCTGAGCACACTGGTGGTCGTTCACTCCATGGTAATCCTGAGCTTCGCCCTGCTTCGACAGGGTGGTCCGCGCGACGGATTCTTGATGCTCGGCTGGCCGTCGGAAGTCGCGCTCGGGGTGATCCTCGCGGGCATTGGCGCCGTCGCTCTCGGGCTTCTCATTTCGGCGTTGGTGACCACTACGGACAAGGCCATGACGATGCTGCCGATTGCCCTGTTCGTCCAACTCCTTCTGGCTGGCGTGATTGTCCCGATCGGAACGCTCGGCATTCAGCAGCTTTCGTGGCTTGTCGGGGCGCGATGGGGTCTCGATGCGGCGGGGTCCACGGTCGATCTGTGGTCGCTTCGAGGATGTTCGGCTACGGGCGTGCCGGGACTCGCGACCCCGCCCTGCAGCACGCTCTGGACACACGAGGTCGGCAACCTGCTCATCGCTCTTGTGATGCTGACGATTCTTTGCCTCGGCGCACTCCTCGCCACCTACCGGGCGCTGCAAGCGCACGACCCAGCCGTGGTTCTCGCTGCACGAGATGCATCGTGACCAGTCACCTCACAGCCGTGCATCGGCTCACTTCGTGGGCTGTCGACGTCTCAGTTCTTCTACTCGCCGCGGGCTTGCTGGTCGCGGTTCTACCGGCAGTAGTAGCCACCTTGCTGGCGTTCTGCGCATACCTCTGCTACACCGTCGCCCTCCCGATGAAGGGCTATCACACGCTGGGCCACATCGCCCTTGGTCTCCGACCAGTTCGTGTTGATTCGGACTCGTTGGGGTGGCTCGAACTTGGCTCGAGATCCGCTCTAGTCCTGCTACTTGCTGCTCCCTGCATGGTCGGCATGATCGGCTCCACAATCGCCATGCTTTCCCGCCCCGACTGCCGAGCTTGGCACGATCTCGGCACGGGTACCACGATGGCGAAGGTGAAGCCTTGGGACTTCAGTCGTCAGTTCGAGTTGACGGCTCAACCGACTGTTGGGCCAGCCAGCAGCCAGCCGTGACCGGCCCCAAGCGCAAGTACCTCGCAATGGGACTGCTTCTGGTTCTCACGGCAATGGTGGTGTCGCTCACCCCCGTGACCATTCGCCCTGCTTCGATCTTGCCGCGACCGCTCCTCAATCTGCTCCCACCCGCAGCCACGACGGCCGAACTCTCATGTGGCTCGGTCGCCAACCCTGGCAAGTCGCCTGGCTTCGATGGTCTCTTCGCCACGGTGGCATCTGTGGTCAAGACCGACTGCACTCGAGCCGTGCGACGCCGGATGTGGTATGTCGTCTGGCTCTTCATCGGCGGGATCGCCGTGCTGCTGTTGGGAGTGTCCCGCCCCACTTTCCGAACGCCGCGGACTGACCGAAGAGACGAAAGTGCTCCCCCACCATGATCAGTACTCCTCTGCCCCGCTACCACACGAGCGGGAGCAATCGGTAACGGGTGTCGGTCACGTAGCACGACCACGCTGGGTCGATGCTCATGGAGCGCTCCTCGCGCACTACCCGCCAGATCACAGTTGGCACTAGAAGCGCCAGTAGCAAGCCCGAAATCCATCCCGTCGACTCTGGCCGCGAGTCGAAGCGTACTGCAACCCCACAAGCCGCTGCCATGAGCATCTCTCCGGCATATGCGGGATGACGGATAATCGAGAACGGCCCAGTGGTCACGAGGCTCCGATACGCCGGAGCAATACCGAACGACCGTCCGAGACGCACTAGCGCGGTAACCGTGATCGTGGTACCGAGGACGAACAGCGCCGCCAGCCAGTACGGCCAACTCATGGGGGGCGGAGCGCGTCCTACCAAAGCACCGCTTAACAAAACTGAGGGCAATGGCACGAGCAGGTCCTGGGCTCGCAGCGGGCCAAGGGCGCGCGTTCGACACACGAGCAGCACCGCTACGACGACATGCAGAACCGTGACTCCGATCCACACGATCGAGTACCCGCCATCGAATCGCACTGCAAACGCCCTCAGCAAGACCAGGGCAGGTAGCGCGACTAGGAGCAGTCGTCTGCCAACCGCGCCCCCGCGACGATCGAAATCGGAACTCTTCAAGCGCGCTAGATAAAGACGATGTCTAGCGCGAAATAGGCAACAAGCCACAGCCCAACGACGAGCCCGATCGTCAGTAGCGTTTTCACATTCTTGTCCATGGTCCGCCTTGCGCTAGGTATGCGACGTCGTGTGCCGTTGGAAGATCCGGTGATCCCCCGCACGTTCCCTTCCAGACGCTCCTTGACAAACTTGTGCCAGGTCTACGAACCACCGTGAGGTCCTGAAGCGGAAGAAGCAGGTGTTGCCGGCGAGCTCAGAGGTTTAGATGGGACATAGGGTAAACCTCTTTGCAGGACTTGCACTCAACGTACTTTTGAGGTTCTCCCATCGGCACGATCGGAATGTAGAGGACAGTGAACCACTTTCGCTCTTGCCGCGCCTTGTAGGATTGCTTCTCCTGACCGTTCTTGCGACCTTTGCAGTTCGAGTTGTAGCAACTGAACGTGCCGTCGTCGAGCGTCTTCCGCTTGAACGTGGTTCCCGTACCATAGACGCTGAATGCCATCGCTGGGCCCTTCCTCCCGACAGTCCTGCCGGTGCCGCTAGCGCCCCGTCAAGGACGCCTTGTGACAGTATCAGATCTATCTACGAGACTGCGCACTCATCAACCGCCCGGTTTCAGTGCGTCCAGGGGAACGGCCGGCTACACGTCAGCTCTGAACATCGGCTCGATCAGACCGCAACACTTGTAGCTCATCTCGGGGAAGAGCTCGATCGGTACGTTCTTCTCGTCCGCCAACGCGAAGATCGGTTCAAGCGCCGGATCGGCTGCGTCGTGCACCAACACACGCCACGGCTTTCGACGGAGCAATACTCGCAAGGTTTCCCCGATACCTGGCTTCACCAGGTTGACGTCTTGGATACCGAACTGCGCAGCGATTGACTCGACCTCTACTCGTCCAGTCCACTCGGCCGACGGCTTCGTCGCTTCGATGGCGTTTGCCTCAGCAAGCGCCTCAGACCGATCCGGAAACGCGGCCTGCACTACATCGAGGAAGAGATTTGATACATCAACGGATGCCAGTTCGCCGTAGTACTTCGCTCCGTGGAACGAGGCCGCCGTGAGGTCCGGCCGATACACCGTTCGGGATACCAGTCCTGAAACAGTTGCATTCAGACAGGCGGAAGGAACCAGCAGGTCTGACCGTGTGCCAAACAAGGGCGTGCATCGTCCCGGATCTGCAATCACAGCCAGAGTGGGGTCGAGATCGAATAAGTGGTTCGTCCTATCGCATGCAAGCGCGAGTTCCCTGGCAATGGTCCCCTTGCCAGTCCAGCCATCCACAAATTGAACTTCGAACGCAGGATGACTCCTCACGATGTGGCGGAGCGCCAGCTCATCGATTCCTCGGTCCCGGATGATCGACACCGAGTAGTGCGGTACATCGAATCCGAGTCGTCGCAGGTATCGCACCATGAGGATGCCGGCCGGGGTTCCCGCTCGAGCCAACGACACAAGGACCAATTGTGTCGGATCTCGCCTAGCAATGACCCGCTCACAAAGCACCGCAATCGTTCTGGCGATCTCGGCCGAAGTTGACGTCAGGATCGCATGAAAGAGGTTCTGGTAACCGATGGACGGTTCGTACTCGACCGGGAGCATCTCCGAGTAGTGTCCGCCTCCTTGCATAACCGCCTCGCGTTCACCGAGCGCAGTCTCCTCGATTCGCCCGCTGAGGTCGGAGAGAAGAAGTGAGACGTCCTCGGGCTTGTATGAGGTTGGAACGCATCCGGCGGGAAGAGTCGTCCGGACCATCATTCGCCCAATTTCCGTGAGGCCCAGTCACGCGCTGCGTCAGCAGTGAGGACAAGGCAAACCCGCTCGCCCGTGTGCCTCGAGACCTCACGGGCCATTCTTCGGTTGAGCTCGGGGTCCCCACCATCAGTGATGATTGCGACTTCCTGACCCCGCGGCACGTTGTAGGCCCACGACGGACAAAGCCCGAACGGTGATTCGAACGATACAGCTGAGCGGATCGGGTATCCGGCGTCGCTAGAGACGACGACTGGGCTAAGCGTGGTCGACTGAGCCGTCACACCCATGCGCTCAGCCACCAGCACCGGAAGAAGCATGCACTCCTCCACACCCAGAACGGCCGCAATGTGTCGGCCTTCGAGCGCCTCGGCGACGATCGAGGCGTCACGACTTGCCGTGCTTTCGATGTTGGCCGACCAAGGCGTCGCCCGCCGCACATCCGGGAGTAGCACCACCTCAAGGAGAGGCGCCGACCGAGGGACTAAGCGGTCCTCCAACGGAGTCGGCTCAGGTGCAACGTGGGAGGAACTGTCGCCGCGCAACAGCGACACGACCTCAATCGATGCTCCGATTCGCTCGCCGGTGATGCGGAAGTTCTCGACAGCATCCGGCGACCGCCAATCCAGCAACGCGCCTACGACGTATCGCTCGCGCGGCCACGCGAGCTGGATCGCCTCGATCAAGGCAAGGGAGGTCTTTCCCGTCGTCATCTCGTCATCGACCAGAATGACCGGCCGTGTTGAGCTGAGGATGCCTGGATCGGGATGAGACAGAACGTGGGCTGGCGCATGACTGTGCGTCTCGGTGAACGTCAGCAGGCGGTGGTGGTCTGGCGCCGGATATCGGGTCGAGTGGGCGTACGGTGTGCCCAGCTCCAATGCGACAGTCGCGCCCAGACAGACAGCCGTCTCGCAGAATCCAACAACCAGAGCGTCGAGCACCGGCAGCGGC
>DORQ01000230.1 GCA_003514205.1 Acidimicrobiaceae bacterium | reverse complement strand
TGCCCAAAGGTGAAGACGCCCAGTGGGTATGTGCCCCACATGGCGCCGAGAACAAGCTGTTGTCTGTGCGTTGGCCCGTCCAACACTACGGCGAGCACCGCCACGATCAGCAGTACGGGCACGAGGTAGGTGAGTCGGTGGGCAACGCTCACCGAGTGCGGCATATCGCGGGCCGAGAGGTCCTCATATGCGGGCAGGTCGATCATGCCGAGTGTGTCGGCGAGGCGCAGGCCGATGGCACCGGTAACGACGGGCACCGGACCGGTCGCGAGGCTCATCGCACGCGTGCCATTCAAGGGAATGGAGTCTTCGAGGCTATTCGCTGCTGTGGCGAGCCAGGGGTCCTCGGTGGGATCCACTGCCAGGTAGGCCGCGCCCCATGTCAAGGTTTGCGAATCGGCATTCTCGGTGAGCGTCGCGATCCAGATCCGACCGAAGAGGCCGAGCACCAACATGATGACGAATGTCCATCGCCACGAGGCTCTCAGGGGTCTCTTCTGAGAGGAGTCTTCTGCTGGCTGTGAGTCATGCATGTCACTGCAATCGGCGTTTGAGGCCGGTTGTTGAGATCTACAGTGTTGAAGCGCCGCGTTCTAGTCCCGATGTGGGTAGCTAGTTCGCGGTTACCCTGCTGGGACTTAGATCGACACGCGAGTTTGACTTCCCGCCGCCGCTTCGGGTCCCGTATCTACGACTCGCAGGTTCTGTTCAGAACATTGCGACGCTGGTTGAGATGTCGCACGGTCTCACGGTCGAGGGTTGTGGCCTGGAGTTCCTCGGCAGTTGCCAGTAGTCCGACGTAGTCGCATGCACCAACAGTCTCGCTGTCTCCAGAAGTAGGCGAGACGACGAGAACCGGACGGCCTTGGACTTGAAAGGAAACAGCTTCGATTCCCTCGAGTTCGGTCGCTGTGAGGACGATCTGGGCCGTAGCCTGGGTGCCGCCGATGCCAACGAGATTCCCGAACTCCTGGGAAAGGTTGAGGGTTGCTGCTGACCCGTTCGTGTCAAAGCCAAGCAGGGTGGTGCCAGGAGGAATCTGGTTGATGATCGAATTGGCTTCGTCGCTCACGCCGGGCCCCGAGATCAGCGCAGTCAGCACAGAGGTTGGGTCAGTGCTGCTCACATCGGCCTGTTTCGCGACCAGTCGATCGTCTTGCACTGCGTACATCCATGCTTGGGTGACACCGTCCGGCGACACCGAATTGCTTTCAGCGGGAAGGGCCTTGCTCGGAGCGATAGCTCGTGGCTTGTTGTCCAGAGGAATCCCGCATGAGGCGACGAGTGCTGTGCCTACGAGCATCGAGGCGACGAGCGCTCCTCGCCCAGCAGCGGCTGGAGAGCGCTTGGCAGTTCTCATGCGAACTCTCCTTCAAATTCATCCGCCTCGATCAACGGCAGTTCGACAATGAACCGGGCACCCGGAGTTCCGTCAGTGCGATTCTCCGCCCACACGGAACCGCCTTGAAGTCGAGCGTGCTCGGCGGCAAGGGCGAGTCCCAACCCAACACCGAGATCCGAACCCCGCCTTCCTCCGAGTCCGCCCCTGCTGAAGCGGTCGAAGATTCTCTCCCGTTCGGACTCCGGCACTCCATCGCCTTCGTCTTCTACTGCTATTCGGATGGTCTCAAGCGCTGGCTCCTCGGCGAGGTTCTCAGACGGATCCGGTTGATGACGCTCGACGGTCACTGACGTTGCTCCACCCGCGTATTTGTGAGCATTGTCCACGAAGTTGGCCAGAATGCGCATGAGTCGCCGTTTATCGCACTTAATGATGAGGTCTTCGAGATCGGGGTCGGCGACCACAGGGATCGGGTCCGGGGACAAGGTCTTGACTGCCATCCGGATCGATTCAACGACGAGCATTTCATCAGTTTCCAGACGAACAGCGCCAGCGTCGAACCGACTGATCTCTAGGAGATCTTCGACGAGTTGGGTGAATCGCTCCATGTCGCTTGACAGGAGGTCCAGCGCGATCTGGGCGCGGTCAGGCATCTCCTCCCGAGCGTTGGTGAGCACCTCGATGCTCGCACTGAACGTAGTCAACGGGCTCCGAAGTTCGTGGGAGACATCTGATGCGAATCGTGCGTCACGATCGATTCTTGTTTGCAGCGCTGAGACCATCTCATCGAACGAACTCACAAGCTGCTGAAGGTCTGGATCGTCAGACCACTCAGCGTTGGCCAACCGCACATCAAGCTTGCCAAGGGCGATGGCCTCGGCCACTTGTGAAACCTCCGCGAGTGGTCTCAGAAGCCTGCGGCTAGAGAAGAAGCCGAGCAACCCACCCAGTGTGGTCGCGGCAGCGGACACGCCAATCAGCGTCACTGCGAGGCTTTTGATGGAGCGTTCAATGTCGTTGATCTGGTTGATTTCGAAGTAGGCACCCTTGCCTGACCCCATGGGGACCCCCACAGCGAGCAGCAACTCATCCTCGTGGCGGAACCGCATGATTGCTGGGGTGTTCTTCTCGAACACTTGCGTGACCATCGCTTGCGGTAGGACTGAGGGGCCATATTGCGGGTCGAGCGAGACCGACAGAGGTTCTCCAGTCCCGTCTTGGTTCTCGATCAGGACCGATGGGCTTCCAGCTAAGGACAGCGATCCAAACAGCGTTTGCGCGTCGGTGTTGTCGGAGCCAATCTTGGCACTCAACGTTGCAGCATTAATGACTGAACGATCGGTAACCAAACGCTCGCGTTGGTCGAGCAGGTTTGATCTGCTGAGTCCTACTGAGCTCACTGAGAGGAACGCGGCCACCAGGCCGGCACCCAACATAAAGGTGGCGGTGAGCCTGGCGCGGAGCCCCAGCTGTCCAACGAAGGACGATCGTCGCTCCTCACTCACGGTTGAAGCTTGTAGCCCAGACCTCGGACAGTCACCACATAACGTGGAAGCGCTGGGTCGTGTTCGATCTTGGTTCGAAGCCTGCGGATATGAACGTCAACAAGCCTGCCGTCGCCGAAGTAGTCGTGACCCCAGACTCGCTCAAGCAATGACTCTCGCGAGAAGACTCTTCCCGCATTGGTCGCGAGTTCCACGAGCAATCGGAACTCAGTCTTGGTGAGATGGATGACGTTGCCGTCGCGGGTCACGAGGCCTTCCTGAGGAACAATCTCGAGGTCAGCGAAGCGCATTCGGGTGACGCCTGAATCGCTGGAGCGGGCTCTTCGTAGCAGCGCCCTAATTCTCGCCGACAGCTCCTTGGGAACAAACGGCTTTGTGAGGTAGTCGTCTGCGCCTGCCTCAAGACCAGCCACAACATCGTGTGTGTCGGCCCGCGCTGTGACCATGATGATGGGCACATCGCTTGCCTTGCGCACGGCCCGGCACACGTCGAATCCGTCGATTCCAGGCAACATGATGTCGATGAGCACTACATCTGTCGGACTTTGAAGAAAGGCATCGATAGCGGCCTCGCCATTCGTTGCCTCCACAACCTCCCACCCCTCGTCTTCGAGCGCGAGCTTCACGGCGGTGCGGATGCGCTCGTCGTCTTCAACGGTCAGGATTCTGGTGCCCACGGCACTAGTCTCGCACGTCGCGAACTGGCGGTTGGGAACCTTTGATGCGTTGAGACGACATCCAGGTGCTGTCAGGTCTTCTCAAACCTCGTTGATTCCCTGTGCGAGGAGAAGTTCCTTGAGTGGCTCGAAGAGTTCGGCCGATGCGGCCAGGACGGCCTCGTGCGGGCGGGGCGGCGCACCATCAAGGGCCTCGACGCGGGCGCCAGCCTCTGTTGCGATGATCTGCCCTGCCGCAAAATCCCAGGATTGAAGTCCTACCTCGATAAACCCATCCAACCTGCCCGCTGCAACGGAGCAGAGGTCATACGCAGCTGCGCCATGGCGTCGGATGTTGCCGACTTTGTCCACGATCCCAACGAGAAACTCGGCCTGTCGTCTTCGGCGATCCAAGTCGTAGGCAAATCCGGTGCCGATCAGAGCGTTGGCGAGTGGGGGCGGAGGGCCGCACCGCAACTCCTGACCATTGCAGAAGGAGCCGTTTCCGAGGGAGCCAACGTGTCGTTGGTCAAAGGCGATCTCCACAACGGCGCCCGCAACAGGAACTGAACCCACCGTTGCAGCAATGGACACCGCGTAGGGCGCCAATCCGTAGCAGAAGTTCGTCGTGCCATCGATTGGATCCACAACCCATACGACGCCGGTCGTTGATTCCACCGCCGCGCTCTCTTCAGTGAGCAGTCCGTCATGTGGCCGTGCGTCGAGGAGGAGGGACCGAATCATTTCGTCGGAGGCCTTATCGAGACTGGTGACGAGGTCATTCAGCGTTGACTTCGAGGAAACCTCGAATCCGCCGGCCCGCTTCTCTCGAACCATGTCGGCCGCGGTGACTGCTACTCGAAGCGCGATCTCCTCCAGCAGTTTGGGATCTTCAGGGAGCTGTTCGGGTGCAAGATTCATGATGGTTCCACGCTACCCTTCCCCAATGGCGCCCAATCCAAAGGCTCCGCGTAGCGCCTTAGCCATCTACGCACATCCAGATGACGCGGAGCTCGCGTGTGGTGGGACGCTGGCGACCTGGGCCGCTGAGGGGACCACGGTGCACATCGTCGTCGTGTGTCGCGGTGACAAGGGTTCTTCAGTGCCGGTTGATCCCGACCAGCTGAGCACTGTGCGTGAAGCAGAGAGCCGAAAAGCGGCCCTACTCCTTGGTGCGCACGAGTGGCAGTGCCTCGGCCACAACGACGGAGAGCTTTCCGAGTCAGACCTCCTTCGTCGCGAACTGGTGCGGCTTGTGCGAACACTGAGACCAGAGGTTGTGCTCACGGCAGACCCCACTTCGGTGTTTCTTGGACCGGGCTACTTCAATCATCGCGACCATCGTGTGGTCGGATGGTCAGTACTGGATGCGGTCAGCCCGGGCAGCTCGAACCCAAACTACTTTCCCGATCTTGGAGCGGCTCATCAAGTGCAGAGGGTGCTGCTTTCGGCAAGCCTGGAGCCAGACTTCTGGGTGGATGTCAGCAGCGGCGTTGATGCCAAGGTACTTGCGGTGCTGGCCCACGAAACGCAGCTGGTCGGCGGATCTGAGCTCGGAGTCGATGCCTCGCTCGTGGGGGAGATGATTCGTAGCCGCGCGTCGGTGGAGGCCAAAGGTACGTCGTTGCAACTTGCCGAGAAGTTCCGGCAACTGCGCCTTGTTCAGGATGAGTAAGCCGTGGGTCTAGGAGCCTTCGCCGTTCCCGCTTGTTGACGAGTTCGACGCCGTCCATTCGCCAACTGCGCGGAGGCTCAACGTAGCGATCACTGCAGCTCCGCCAGCGGCGACAGCTGTCCCGATCAGCATGGCAATCCCATTGGGTACTGTGCACGCGCCTTCGCATTGAAGACTCATGAAGAATCTCGCTGTTCCTGCACCAATGGCGCCGAAGATCATGATTGCGCTGAACGCGAGAACTCGAGCGGCGACAGAAGGAAGAGCGCTCACCGGTTCGGTCACGGTGCGGATGCTACTAGCACTCTGATTGATGGCCAATCTTGGGAAAAATGGGCCAAACGGCCTGTATGCACGGGCTGTGGTTTCAATACGTTGAGTGGGGGAGTAGTTACTTTCCGTGAATCAGCTTTGATGAGAGCGAGCGAGCCATGCACGACACCGCCACCGACTGGGAACATATGAGCCTTGTGCCGCCGCGTCGGCTCGGTAGTCTCCTGAGTTCTGCTCGAGCTTCCAAGGGTCTGACAATCGAGGATCTCGCCCACAGCGCAGGTGGAAAGTTCTCACTCTCCACCTTGTCCTCGATTGAGCGTGGCACCCACGATGTCACCGAAATCGAGCTTGGTGTTCTCGCTGACATCTATGAGCTTGAGGCCACGATCGCTGTACCTTCCCGTTCGAAACTCGTCGTTGATTTGGAGGAGGGACTGCTTCGGGTCGAGGGAAACGAGTCGAGAATTCCTCGTCATCAGGCGAATCGTCAAGATGTTCTGAGCCGCTATCTCGCAATGGTGTACACGATGCGTCACGTCGAGGCTGGTCGCGAGATCACGCTTCGAGTTGATGATCTTGAAGTGCTTGGCAGCGCCCTTCGGGTTGGTAGTCAGACACTTGAATCTGACCTTGTTTCGCTGATGCGGAATCCCAATGATGTCGTTGGGTGGCGAACCCGAATCCTGAGAACGAAGATGACGATTCCGGCTGCAGGGCTTCTCGTTGCATTCTGCGGGGTTGGTGCACTTCTCCTCGTGCCCTCAGGATCCGATACGCCGACGCAGTCCACAGTCGTGCCGATCGCCGCCACAGTTGAGACCCAGATCGGTGATGCAGTGGTATTGGAGCGGGCAGCGGACGGCAGCCCTGGAGCCATCACGGTCAGAACCGGAGTTGGATCCGCCGCGGCCACGTCCGTGGAACGAACCCTTCCCGCAGCAGGTTCGCCAAGCTCCACGACCTTGGCCGAGGAGCCTGTGGTTCAAGAACGCTGACACTGCACCGTTGCCAACGAATACCCATGGGTTCACTCCGAACCTCGGCCCTCGACATTGCCAGCGCAGTACACTTGCCAGCCATGGACTCTCTTACTTCCCAATCCTTGCTGAGCCCTCAGCAGGCTGACGCCCCACTGATGAACTCTCTGGAGTTCAGTTCCCAATCGGGTTCGGCCGCTGCCATGCCGCGTCGAACCTTTCTTGCGGCCGGATCCTTGACCTCGCTTTCCTTGCTTGTGGCCTGTGCTTCGAAGAAGGAGGAAGAGAAGGCCGCTCCAACGGCGAAGATCGACGCACCTGCGAGTGAGTTCATCGATAACACGGGGTCCGCTGTTGTTTCGATTGTTGTGAGCGACAACAAGTTCAGCCCGAAATTTACGATTGTCGATGAGGGAACCAAGGTCACCTGGAGCAACGAGGGTCGCAACCCACACAACATTGTTGAAACCCAAAAAGGTGCCTTTCAAGGTGTGAGCCAAGCCGAGTTCGCTCCCGGCGCAGTGCATAGTGTGACCTTCGATACGCCTGGCGATTTCCCGTACTACTGCTCCATCCACGGGACTCCAAAAGCTGCGCAGTATGGCGGTATTCGAGTAGTCAAGAAGGCTTAAGTTGTCGGGCCACAACGACAACGACAACGCAGAACCGGTCACGGTGCAGTTTTCTGCTGGAGTTGGCATCGGGACTCAGGTCGCTGGGATTCGGCAATTTCTCGGCGTTCCCTATGCGGCGCCGCCAGTTGGCTCTCTCCGTTTCGCGCCGCCACAGC
>DORQ01000073.1:3777-10012 GCA_003514205.1 Acidimicrobiaceae bacterium | reverse complement strand
GCAAGCGATTCGAGACCAACTGGGTGAGCGAACCGAGGCAGCTCAAACAGGAAGCCACACCACCACCCCACCACCGCGCCGCGTTGCGGTCCGCCGGTGAGTCCGGCACAGAGGGCAAGCACGACGAGAATGTTGGGCACCACTCCGAAGATCCGGATCTGTGACACCACTGCGAACTGAACGACTAACGCCGACAGAATCACAATGATCCACCGAAGCAGCGCCGTTGGCGTGGTCACTGGCGTCTTCCCATCGGAGGGGCAATCACGCAGGCCGCTCTCTCAGCAGGATTGAGACGACATTCAGCCGCACCAGATCCACTGCAAGCTTCACTTCGACCACTTGGGTTTGCTGAGCCTGACTCTGTTCCACCTTGTCGATGATGCCAACAGGAATTCCTGCAGGAAATGCTGATGACTCCAGACCACTGGTGACCACAGCGTCGCCTTTGGCCACCTTCGCAGTGATCTCAATCCCATCGTCGATCAGGAACGGGGACTCGGGACCAGTTCCGTGACCAGTCGCGTAGTTGCCGTCGCTGGCGATCTTGATACCAACCACGAAGTCGTAATCGGTGATGAGGCGCACAATCGAATTCTCGTTGGTCACTTCGAGAATCATTCCAACGAGCCCAGCGTTGGTAACCACTGTCATGCCCTTTTTGACGCCGTCCTTGGAACCGCGATTCACCTGCAGCGTGTTGGAATCAAAGTTGGAATACGGCCCAGTGGTGACCTGAGCGATCACCGATGGAATGTCACTCACGAAGGGAATGTTCAGTTGTTCCTGCAAACGCTGAAGATCCGCCGCGGCAGTCTGATTTCGAATCTGCTTGCTTCGAAGCACATCGACTTCATCCTGCAGTCGCTTGTTGTCGGCAAGGAGGTCGTCATACTCCGTGGCTCCGCCCCACCAGCTACGAACAGGCTTGGTGATACCCCTGGTTGACTCACTCAGCCCGGCAACCAGATCGACTGCGGCGCCGCGAACTGATCCAAACACGGGAAGGTCTTTCCCGCCAATCGTGAGGACTGTGAGCGACAACAGCACCATAACGGCGAGTGTCGTCCGCGGCGTACGAGTGGGTCGTGAATGAACCAAGAGTGCACTCCCTAGTCGCGACTAGAAGAGAACAAGACGCCTTGCAGTGATTCGAATGCTTCGAGACATTGCCCTGAACCAAGAGCCACCGCATCAAGGGGATTTTTCGCGATTCGAATTGGCATCCCGGTCTCGTGATACAGGCGGGTTTCGATGCCAGCCAGCAATGCGCCGCCGCCAGCGAGGACTATGCCCTGCTCCATAATGTCTGCAGCGAGCTCGGGTGGCGTCTTGTCCAGCGTGAACTTCACTGCATCCACGATCGCTGAAACAGGCTCCGCAATCGCTTCGCGGATCTCGTCTGTTGAGGTCAGAATGGTCTTTGGTAGACCAGAAACCAGGTCACGTCCGCGAACCTCAGCAAAGATCTCCTGCTCGAGTGGCCAGGCTGAGCCGAGATACATTTTGACCTCTTCGGCAGTTCGCTCGCCGAGGGCCAGGCTGTACTCCTTCTTCACGAACTGAATGATTGCCTCATCCAATTCGTCGCCTGCGACGCGCACTGATTGGCTCGCGACCACTCCGCCAAGCGAAATCACGGCCACCTCGGTCGTGCCGCCGCCAATGTCGACGATCATGTTGCCGCGAGGTTCCTGCACTGGCAGATCTGCACCGATCGCTGCCGCCATGGGTTCCTCGATGATGTACGCAGGTTTCGCGGCTCCCGCGTACTCGGCAGCCTCTTGCACCGCTCGCTGTTCCACTCCGGTAATGCCTCCCGGCACGCAGATCACCATTCGAGGTCGAGCGAAGCGCCGAGCATGCACCTTGTTGATGAAGTAGCGAAGCATCTTCTCGCAAATCTCGAAATCATTGATGACTCCGTCGCGCAAGGGTCGAATTGCTTGGATATGACTCGGCGTCCGTCCAATCATTCGTTTCGCTTCAACACCAACTGCGAGCGGCTCGCCAGTGCGGGTATCGACTGCCACCACTGAGGGTTCGCGCAGAACAATCCCTTCACCGCGGACGTACACCAACGTGTTCGCCGTCCCGAGGTCGATGGCCATGTCGCGACCAAGGACCGAGGAGAACGAGGAGAATCTTGAAGCCATTGCGTCTCACTCTCCCTGGCTGAGTCGTGTCGCAGTTGGTTGAACATCCGCGATCCGGGTGAGAAAGCATGGTATCGCGCCGGGAGCACGAACACCCAGCGCTTCGCCCGAGTGTGGGGGTTGGAAGCTACAGAGCGGGAAAGAAGATCCCGATTTCACGCTGCGCCGATTCCAGCGAATCTGAGCCGTGAATGAGGTTCTCTCCCATGTCGATCCCGAAATCGCCCCGAACTGTTCCTGGGGCAGAGTTGCGAGGGTTCGTCGCGCCCATCATGTCGCGAACGACCTTCCAGGTGTCCTCTGGACCTTCCAATACGAACACCAACGACGGTGACCGTCCGATGAAGGAGACCAGTTCGTCATAGAAGCCCTTGCCCACGTGCTCTTCGTAGTGCTTCGCCGCCAGTTCAGGAGTAATGGTACGAAGTTCAGCAGCAACGATCTTGAGCGTTCGGCGTTCAAAACGGGCGAGAATCTCGCCTACGAGCCCTCGCTCAACTGCGTCGGGCTTACAAATTACAAGTGTGCGGTCCATGCCGCAGACGATACGAGCCAAGGTGGCGTCGTGGCGAATTTGCTAACGGGCCTCGGCCGCAGTGGAGAGCTTCCGAAAGGTCGCACGAGCATCATCCATGAGACGGAATGACCCTGTGACCAGCACCAAATCTTCGGGCTCCGCTTGGTTGTAGGCCCGCTGTAGCCCGATTTCCAGCGAGGGCACCACCACGGTTGCGATACCGATGTGCTCGGCCGCCTCGGCAATGAGCTTGGCTGACATGGCCCGGGGGCTGTTCATCTCAACTGCGAGCACCAGATCAAGAGGAAAATGCTCATGAAGAGGGCGAAGCAACCTGGCAGGATCGCGCCCCGCAAGCATCCCAATCACCGCGATCCTCCGCCCAACGATCGTGAAGGACTCAGCCAGCGTCCGACCGAGAGCCGCTGCCGCATGTTCGTTATGGCCACCATCGATCACGATCACTGGGGAGTGAGCGAGCAGCTCGATCCGCCCAGGCGTGCGGACCTCCGCAAAGGCGGTCTCGATCACCTCCCGTGACAATGGCGTCCCGAGAATTGCTTCGGCAGCGGTAAGCGCCACGGCAGCGTTGTCACCTTGGTGTTCACCAAACAGCGGAAGCAGCACCTCGTGCCGATCCCCGGAGGTCGTCAGAAGTTCAACTGCTCGACCGCCAACCGCCAGGCGGCTTTCCTCGCAGGAGAAGTTGTCTCCGAGACGCAGGAGCGTTGCTGGGCCCTCAGCAGCAAAAACCGGAACCAGCGCATCATCGATATCGCCAAGAACAGCAATGGACTTTGGCTTGATAATCCCGGCCTTTTCGCTCGCAACTCGCTCAGCCCAGCCGGGTTTGAAATCAGTGTGATCTCCGCCGACGGTAGTGATCACAGCCACATCGGCATCGACAATGTTGGTCGCGTCATAGCGCCCGAGGAGGCCAACCTCCACAACTGCCACGTCGACTGGGGCATCTGCGAAAACAACCAGGGCGCACAAGGTGATGGCTTCGAAGGCCGTCAGGGCGATCTCAAGGTGCTCCGCTACTCCGCGCACGGTCCAGACAGCATCCGCGAGAATCTGATCCTCCACAGGTCGCTGGTCGAGCCGAATTCGCTCGTTGACCGTCCCCTCGGGGCTGAGGTAGGTACCAACGCGGAGGCCAGACACCGTCACCAAGGACTCGACCATCCGACACACAGTCCCCTTGCCGTTGGTCCCCGTCACGTGAACGATGCGCAGCGAATGCTGCGGGTTCCCGAGCGCCTCAAGCACAGAGGCAACTGGCCCCAAGTCGAGGCCATCGATCTGCCCGGCACTCACGCCGACTGAACTCAGTTCATGATCGACAAGGCCCTGAAGATACCGGAGGGCACCTCGGACATACTCGTGATCCTCTGGCGAAAGCGACTGCACTACATCAAGACGCGGCGCGGCGCTGGCGGGTTGCTCTCGCTGTGCCGTCCTTGGGAACCAACGTTGGCTCAGTGCGGTTCACGACTGTGTCGGCCTCCACGATGCAGCCACTGATGTCATCACGGCTGGGAAGGTCGTACATCACACCAAGCAACACCTCTTCGAGAATTGCTCGAAGTCCGCGAGCACCCGTGCCTCGGGCCAAGGCCTGATCGGCAACGGCATCGAGCGCCTCCTGAGTGAACTCCAGGTCGACCTCTTCAAGCGAGAAGAATTTCTTGTATTGCTTGACCAGCGCATTCTTCGGCTCAACGAGAATCTCCACGAGCGCCGATCGATCCAGATTGTCAACCACTCCCATGACTGGCAAACGGCCGATGAACTCCGGGATGAGCCCGAACTTGATGAGATCCTCGGGCAGTACCTCAGCAAAGACGTCTGGCTTGAGGCCCGAAGCAGAGGTTTTGAGATCTGCCCCGAAACCAATTCCGCTTCTACCGACACGTTGTTCAATGATCCGATCAAGCCCGGCGAACGCTCCGCCGCAGATGAACAACACATTGGTGGTGTCAATCTGGATGAACTCTTGGTGGGGGTGTTTGCGACCGCCCTGTGGTGGAACGGAGGCAACCGTTCCTTCAAGGATCTTCAAAAGTGCCTGCTGAACGCCCTCGCCAGAAACATCACGAGTGATGGATGGGTTTTCGCTCTTGCGAGCGATCTTGTCGATCTCATCGATGTACACGATGCCCGACTCGGCCTTCTTGACATCGAAATCGGCCGCCTGCAGCAGCTTGAGGAGAATGTTCTCGACATCCTCACCCACATATCCAGCCTCGGTGAGGGCGGTTGCGTCAGCAATCGCGAACGGAACGTTCAGCATCCTGGCGAGCGTTTGAGCCATCAGTGTCTTGCCACAACCAGTTGGGCCGATCAGCATGATGTTCGACTTTGCGAGCTCTACTTCTGAGTCACGCAGCGACCCATGTTGAACCCGCTTGTAGTGGTTGTACACCGCCACTGACAGGATGCGCTTTGCACGTTCTTGGCCGACGATGTAGCCGTCGAGGAATTCGAAAATCTCTCGGGGCTTCGGGAGCTCCTCAAAACCGAGGTCAGTTGATTCGGTGAGTTCCTCTTCAATGATCTCGTTGCAGAGGTCAATGCATTCATCGCAGATGTAGACGCCGGGGCCAGCGATCAGCTTCTTTACCTGCTTTTGGGATTTTCCACAGAACGAGCACTTCAGAAGCTCGCCGCCATCGCCAAACTTTGCCACCCGGCAACCCCTTTTTCCAACGGTGAACCCGACCAGAGTCGAGACACACCATTCTGCCCTACTTTGGACTCGCCGTGCGGCATTCGCTCGGCCAGGTCGCCATATTCAACGTGCCGCTCCACAGGAACGGCACGTCCGTTGTACTCCTCGGCAGCATGGGTTTTCCCAGAGCTTCTAGCGAACAGCGGTAATCGCTCCGGAGTTATCCACGAAGTCACGAGCGGACAGCACTTCGTCGATGAGGCCGTATTCCTTGGCCTCCTCCGCAGTCATCACGTAGTCACGATCGGTGTCTGTCGCGATTCGTTCTGAGCTTTGTCCGGTGTGACGAGCAAGAATCTCTTCGAGTGTCGTTTTAAGACGCATGATCTCAGCAGCGGCAATCTCGACGTCTGAAGCCTTTCCATAGCTCTGGGCATAGGGCTGATGGATCAGAATTCGGGCGTTTGGAAGTGCAAGTCGTTTGCCCTTCGTGCCGGCGCCGAGCAGAACAGCCGCAGCGGAGGCTGCCTGACCGAAGCACAACGTGGTGATTTCGGGCCGGATGTATTGCATGGTGTCGTAGATCGCCAACAAGGCGTTGATGTCGCCGCCAGGGCTATTGATATAGACCTGGATGTCCTTGTCAGGATTCTCCGCCTCGAGAAAGAGCAGCTGCGCACAGATCAGGTTCGCGACGGTGTCATCAATCGGGGTTCCGAGGAAGATGATGTTCTCGCGAAGCAGTCTGGAGTAGAGGTCGCCGCTAACTGCCTGACGCCCTCCAGCTTCGGTCCAGCTGACGCTGGGGTTTGGTACATAGACATTCGCCTGTGGGTTCACGGAGCGCTCCGGGGCAGAAGGGGATTAATGGTCGTGGTCGTGGTCGTG
>DORQ01000073.1:2891-3607 GCA_003514205.1 Acidimicrobiaceae bacterium | reverse complement strand
TGATCGTCGAACTCGAATGCATCCTCATCCTCGTCGAGATCGATGTCGATGTCAGCGCGGTTGATAGATGTTCCGGATTCGTCAGTGATTGCTACACGATCAGTCAACCACCGCAACGCGTTTCTGCGGCCGATATCTGTCTTGAGGGCAAGAATTTGATCGCTTGCCTCCAGACGTTCCCGGACGGTGTCGAGGTCAAGACCAACCTGTTTTGCAATCTTCTCGAGTTCGACCTCGACCTCATCAGCCTCTGCATGAAGCGACTCTTGGCGCACGATTGCTCGCAATGCAAGATCAACCTTGATGGCAGCCTCGGAGTCCGAGCGCAGGTCGTCGGTGAAGCTGGTTGCCTCTGTGCCGGTGATCTGCAGATAGGTCTCAAGGCTGATGCCTTGTTGTTGCAGGCGCCCAACGAGGTTCTCGAGGCGTGCCCGCATCTCTTGGCCGACAAGCGCTTCGGGAGCAGGGTCGACCACCAGCTTGCCGAGTTCGGCCGCGAGTTCATTCTGAACTGCTACTGAGGCCTGGCTGCGACGAACCTTCGTCAGCCGGGAAATGATGTCATCGCGGAACTCGTCGACAGTCTCAAACTCAGTCGCGTCTTTGATCCACTCATCGGTGAGCTCGGGGAGAACTTTCTCCTTGATGCCCTTCACCGACACCTTGAAATGAACACGGGGCTCATCAGGCTGAGGATGATCAGCATCGAACTCGAC
>DORQ01000073.1:1728-2640 GCA_003514205.1 Acidimicrobiaceae bacterium | reverse complement strand
TCCTGAGAGCCTTCAATGTCGAGCGTCAGATGATCCCCGAGCGCAGCCGGGCGCTCAACATCGACAAGTTCGCTGTATTGACCGCGGAACCGATCCACTTGATCGGCGACATCAGTGTCGGTGGGGTGCGGACTGGGGATCGTGATCGCCAGGCCTTGGTAGCCCTCGAGTTCGATCTCAGGACGAACCTCCACCACGGCGTCGAAGGAGACATCTCCCGACTCTTCTCCAGCGGTGATCTCGATCTCTGGCTGAGCGATCACGTCAGCTTCATGCTCGCGAATTGCCTTCATGTAGAACTCGGGGATTCCGGAGTTCAACGCCTCGCTACGCGCGTAGCCTGGATCCACTCGTGTCGCGAGTACCTTGCGGGGCACCTTTCCCGGCCGGAAACCCGGCACGCGAACCTCTCGGCCGATGGTTTTCCAGGCACGTTCGATCGCTGGTTCCAGCTCGGCTTCGGAGAAGGTGACGGATATTTTGACCTTGTTGCCCTCAACGGGCTCGATGGAGGACTTCACAGGGCGGAGAGCTTACTGATGTTTGACGCCCAAGCCTTCATCGAGCGCGATTCTCATACGAAAGTAGGTCGGATTCCGCCGTTTTCAGTGCAATTGAAATTCCCGATGGTCCCCATGCGCTACCGTAGAGCGGCTGCATCAACTGCAGCGCAACGGGACGTGGCGCAGGCTGGTAGCGCACCGGCTTTGGGAGCCGGGGGCCGAGAGTTCAAATCTCTCCGTCCCGACTGCACACACTGGCCCCGCACCGATGAGCACAACTCTCGGTGCGGGGCCAGTGTTCTCTTTCACCGAGGTGCTGCCATTTCCTCAGCTTGGATCGCGGCTTCGAGTTCGTCATCGTTTCGCTCGGTCGAATCAGGGCGTTCCCATCGGCGCGCACGGATACGCC
>DORQ01000073.1:0-1433 GCA_003514205.1 Acidimicrobiaceae bacterium | reverse complement strand
GGCTGAGACACACTCACCGTGAGGGTAGCCAAGGCAACTTGGTCGCCAATTGCCCGGCGCTGACCAACGAGTTGTTCCAACGCGGTTTCCCGACGAGTCAGTTCGGCTTCGATGGCTGACAATTCGCCGACGTTATTCGTTCTATCAAGGAACTCTTGAGTGCGGGCAAGCGACTTCTGGGCGCTGATGATCCGCGCATCGAGATCAACCACTGCGCCGGTCACATCGTCGGTCGAGAGGGTTCTGCCAGTCTCCTTGCCGAGTTGCGCAATCGACGCCATGAGTTCCTCGAGTTTGTCGGGTCCGACCTTGAGCGTGAGTTGGGCGGTCGCGCCCTCGGAGTAGCTGTCGGACTGTCCGTACACCAACCCCCCAGCGACCGCTGCCGCCTCAGCAATCGCTCGGGCGGTCGCTACTACGTCCTTGCTCTCAATATCCAAGGTCGCCGTGTAGACCAGCGCTCGGGACTGAATGGCCTGGGCTGCAGACGGAACATCAATTCCGCCAGCTGCGCCGTTCGCTTGCGTGGAATCCGTAGAGGACGCAGTCTCACTCGCACCACCTTGCGCCGCAGCACTTTTCTCAAGTTCGCCAGACACAGCCTCCGAAGATCCGGCGTCCGATTTGCTCGTTGCATCGTCACCGGCACACCCAGCCAGCATCCCGAGCACCGTGGCGAGTAGCGCCGCACCTGCAATAGTTCGTCGCATCATATTCCCCTTGCGTTAGACCCCGTGGCCGGAGCGTATGAGCTGTTCGACGAATGGAATCGGCAGTCAGTTCCCCAGGGCTGTGAAATAGCTCAGGGGTAACGACCTCATCGGAAGGCCAGCCAGGGTCCAAGTTGGGCGAGCTGAGACCGAAATCCCACGTGGACAGAAAGTTTTTCGACCACGCCGAAGGGATACGTGAAAGAATCCCCTTGATGTCTTCTTGGGCTGATTTCGCAATTCACTGCCCTGATCTCGCCGCTCGAATGCGCGCCAGTTTTGATGCGTATCTGCACAAGGTTCTTGCAACGATTCGCAAGGACGGATCCCCTCGCCTGACTGGAACTGAGGTGGACTTTCTCAACGGCCAAATTTGGATTGGCTCGATGCCCGGCTCACGACGAGCAGCAGATCTGCTGAGGGATCCGCGATGCGCACTCCACAACGCTCCAGCCGATGAGACCATCTCACTCGGCGATGCCAAGGTCAGCGCTCGAGCGACTCATGTGGACAGCGGGTTCGAACGCAATGCACTGATGGAAGCTCGATGCAAAGCGGGCTTGGAAGTTCCCGAGGGGCCCTTTCATATCTTCAGGCTCGACATCACCGAGGTTGCGCTGACCAGCATTGCTCCCAGCAACGACCACCTTGTCATTGAGGCCTGGCGCCCGGGCAAAGGGATTACCTTGGTCAAACGCCACTAGTGGTCCGTCGCGGATTTGG
>DORQ01000264.1:6566-7227 GCA_003514205.1 Acidimicrobiaceae bacterium | reverse complement strand
CCCAAGTCACCGAGGTTGCGCCGTGGACCCCACCCACTACTGACTCCCAGGTTGTTGTCTTGGGCCGGTCCGGCAAAGCCCTCGTGGAACTCGGCAAGGTGAAAGGCCTTGGGCCGGGCGAGTCGATCACGTCAGTACGCTTCGATGGCCCAACCGGCTACGTGGTGACCTTCGAGCGTAAAGACCCGCTCTATGTCATCGACCTCAACGACCCTGCAAAGCCCACCAAGGTTGGCGAGCTCAAGCTCCCCGGATTCTCGTCATATCTACATCCCGTAGGTCCGGGCTTGCTGCTCGGCGTCGGGAGCGACGCGACTGATGACGGTCGAGTCACCGGCGCCAAGGTCACACTCTTCGACGCAACTGACCCCGCAGCACCCAAGGAGATCACCAGCCTGAAGTTTGCAGACAAGGCCTTCATGAGCGACTACGACCCGAAGGCGTTCCACTTTGATGCAACACGCGGGTTGGTCTTCTTGCCCTATAGCTACGGCTGCTGGGACCTGTGCGAAAACTGGACCAACGAGTCGGGGGTGCTGGTGCTCTCCGTGGCAGATCGCACACTGGGTGAGGTCACGACCATCAATCACAATGACCGCACGCCACCGCCACCACGACCTGGCGAACCCATCCCAGATGAGACCACTACCGTCCCTGACAC
>DORQ01000264.1:4023-6345 GCA_003514205.1 Acidimicrobiaceae bacterium | reverse complement strand
GCCAGGAACCACAGCGCCAGGAACATCTCCCGAGACGACCGTGCCTGGCACAACCATTCCGGGAGCTGCGAGCCAGGGTAAGGAAGTCACATCGGCCGAGTCGTCGCCTGCCTCAGGGGGATCTGGCGATGTCGCCAGCTCACCACCACTGGAGTGCGGCCCCGCTGTGGACTGTGTGGCTCCAGAGTTCTATCTGGATCTGCAGATCACCCGGGTCTTCGTCGTGGGCGATCGGGTCATCACCTATTCCGGCTCCGGAATTGCGGTGCACCGCATCAGCGATTGGGGCCTCGCTGGTTACGCGGCCTTCTAGACCCAGAACGGGCTAGACCGGAGACATCTAGATCGGCAACACAGTCGGGTGGGAACCAAGGAGTTCCCACCCGACTGTCGCGATCGGCCCGAAGGCTCAGATGTAGAGCGAACCGTTACTCGACACGCAGCGAGCCGGGCCGGATCACCGAACGACCATCGTCAGCGCCACGATCGCGAACCTTCGCGACCTTGTTGATTGCATGCAGGAAGGCCCGAGCCGACGCCTCCACCACGTCAGTAGAAAGCCCACGGCCGGCGACTTTGATGCCATCCGATGAGGTGAATTGCAGCACGACGTCCGCGAGCGCATCCACGCCACCGGTCACTGAGCTCACTGCATAGTCGTCGAGCTCGCCATCCATCCCAGTGATCTTGCGGATGGCACCGCAGCACGCATCGATCATTCCGTCGCCTTCGGCAGTCTGTTCGAACCGCTCATCACCGCGGCGCAAAACAACCGTCGCAACAGGGTTGTGGCCAGGCCGAACTTCGGCGGCGATCGTTTCGACCTCCCAGCGTTCGCCGGCATCCACGCCCATTTCCTCGGCAACGATGGCCTCCAGATCAGCCTCGCTCAGCTGGATCTTGCGGTCGGCGAGCTCCTTGAAGCGAAGGAAGGCTTGGTTCAGCGCGTCGCCAGATACGGTGATGCCCATCTTCGCCAACGTGTCTGCAAATGCGTGGCGACCCGAGTGCTTCCCCAGAACGATCTTCGACTCGCCTTGGCCAACCTCAGCTGGATCCATGATCTCGTAGGTGCTTCGTTCGGTCAGCACCCCGTGCTGATGAATCCCCGACTCATGGGCGAACGCATTTCTACCCACGACGGCCTTGTTGTATTGAACGGGATACCCAGTGAGGCGACTCACGATCCTTGAGGTGCGAGCCAGTTCGCCAGGCTTCACCCCCGTGTACAGACGAGTTCCGGTGAGTTCCTCGAAGTAGTCCCCGCGAGTGCGCAGCGCCATCACCAACTCCTCAAGTGCCGCGTTGCCCGCACGCTCTCCGAGACCATTGACGGCACACTCAACTTGTCGAGCACCATGGGCGATTGCTGCGATCGAGTTGGCAACGGCCATTCCGAGATCGTCATGGCAATGAGCGCTGATCACATACTCACCAGTGACCCGAGTCCGGACTGCGGCCAGTCGTTTGCCATATTCCTCGGGGATACCGAACCCAACGGTGTCGGGAATATTGAGTGTGGTCGCTCCGGCATCCACAGCAACCTGAAGTACCTGGCACATGAAATCGAAATCACTCCGCGACGCATCTTCGGGTGAGAATTCCACATCATCGGTGTACTGCTTGGCGTGTGCAACCGCCGAGCCAGCCTCCGCGATGACCTGCTCGGGAGTCATCCGCAGTTTGTGGGTCATATGGGTTTCCGACGTGGCAATGAAGGTGTGGATTCGCCGTTTCGACGCAGGCTCGATTGCCTCCCAGCATCGGTCAATGTCTTTGAGCGCCGTCCGCGACAGCCCACAGATCACCGGGCCTTCAGGGGAGCCAACTGCTGAGGCAACCGCGTGGACCGCTTCAAAGTCGCCTTGGCTCGCAATTGGAAAGCCGGCCTCGATGTAGTCGACACCGAGTCTCGCCAACTGCTCGGCGATCTCCACCTTCTCGGCAACGTCGAGTGAGATTCCGGGTGATTGCTCGCCATCGCGCAGCGTCGTATCAAAGATGATCACTCGACCCTGCTCGGAGAGGGAGCCAAGCACGCCATCTTCCGCGGGTGTGGCTGAGCTGGAGATGGTTGGGCTGTTGGACACAGGATTCTCTTTCGGTAAGGGGATGGAATGCTCCGGCCGTAGTCGCGCATCGCTGCCGGAGAACGAAGAAACCTCCTGGCCAGAGGCGCAGGAGGTTTCGGCGAGCACCGGATTGAGGTGCTCGCCTACACGAGAAGGAGGACGCCGGAAGCAATGCGCATCTCACCAGTATAGGCACGCACAGCGCCACTCCTGACAGTTATTGCAAGAACACGCCAGAATCAGGACCGGC
>DORQ01000264.1:1350-3887 GCA_003514205.1 Acidimicrobiaceae bacterium | reverse complement strand
CGCGCTAGCCAGATCGCGCTAGCCGATTCGCTTGGCAGTCAGCACACCATCAACGGCGAGGATCTGCGTCACGACGGACTCGGGCACTGCGGTCGAAGTCGCGAGCATCATGAGCGAACTCACACCGTCTCGGTCTTGGCCTACCACCATGTCGGCAATATTGATCCCAGCAGCACCCACAAGCCCGGCAATGGAACCAATCATTCCTGGCCGGTCTTCGTTACGGACCACCAGCATGAACTGGGCGGGCGGAATATCCACCTCGAAGCCATCGACATTGACCAGCTTGGGAACTGCTCGAAGGCCGGCCAAGGTGCCGCCCACCGAGTGCTGCCCACTGCTGACGGTGATGAGGTTCACATAGTCGCGGGAGGTGGTCGAGGTAGTCGGGCGGACTTCGATGCCACGTTCAGCGGCCAGTTGTGGCGCGTTCACATAGCTGACAGGCGCATCGCTCGTTGCACCAAAGAAGCCCTTCAATACCGACAACGTCAGGATTCTCGTGTCGTACTCAGCGATCTGACCCTCAAAGCTGATCTCCAGCGGATCACTTACGTTGCTGGCGATGCCTGCAAACACCCCACCGAGCAGTTCGGCCAGCGATTGATACGGACGAACGGTCTCGCTCACGTCACCGGCCTCAACGTTCACCGCGTAGGGCACGAACTCGCCAGCCAAGGCGAGCTGAACCATGTCAGCAATGGTGTCTCCGGCTTTGTCCTGAGCCTCGACGGTTGATGCGCCGAGGTGCGGCGTGACTACTACCTGGTCGAGGGCAAACAGCGGCGAATCGGTGCAGGGCTCCGTCGAGAACACGTCGATCGCAGCGCCCGCAACGTTGCCAGCCAGGATGGCGTCAGCAAGCGCTTGCTCGTCGACGATTCCACCCCGGGCCACGTTGATGACACGAAGGTTCGGTTTTGCTTTGGCTAGGAGTTCCTTGCCGACCAGGCCGATCGTCTCGGGCGTCTTGGCAAGGTGCAAGGTGATGAAATCGGCACGAGCGATGAGCTCATCGAGCGTCAGCACTTCCACAGACATCTTGCGCGCAGCCTCGGGAGAAACGAAGGGATCGTAGGCAACCAGCTTCATCCCGAATGCGAGCGCACGTTGAGCGACGAGCTTGCCGATGCGGCCAAGTCCGATGATCCCGAGGGTTTTGTCGGAGAGCTCGACACCGTTCCACTTTGAGCGCTCCCAACGGCCTGCTTTCAGCGCCGCATGGGCCTGCGGAACATTTCGCGCCTGAGAGAGCAAGAGCGCCATCGTGTGCTCCGCTGCCGACAGCGTGTTGGACTGCGGCGCGTTGACCACCATGACGCCGCGGTCAGTGGCTGCAGCCGTGTCGACATTGTCCAAACCGATACCGGCCCGGCCAACCACGATGAGGTCTGTGCCTGCAGCAAGCACCTCAGCAGTTACGTCGGTGGCGGATCGGATGATGAGCGCATGCGCGCCCTTGATTGCCTCAAGGAGCTGATCAGGAGAGAGACCCAACTGAAGATCTACCTCATGGCCTGCGTCGCGCAAACGCTGAAGGCCTCCATCTGCAATGGCTTCTGTTACAAGTACACGTGACACGGTTGCCGATGCTACTGGCGAGGCACAGGGGCACCGAAATGCGCTGGTCTGGCCATGTGGCACACCGGCTCAGCCAGGGAGGTTCTCCACCATCACCCGCGGAATTCCTTCGGGATGCGGAAACCCAAATACCTGCGAATAGAAGGAGAGCTCCGCCTCCATGCAGCCCATGATGGTCGCCGGTGACCGAAAGCCATGACCCTCATCAGGAAAGTACTGATAGGCAACCGGCACCGAGGCCTCGCGAAGGGCCGCCACCATCGCTTCAGCCTGAGAGGGGGGCACCACGCGATCGACACCGCCCTGGAACAGGATCACTGGTGATCGAAACCCTTCCAGATGATACAGCGGCGACCGATCTCGGTACTTCTGCGCCTCCTGGGGGTAGGGGCCGACAAGTCCGTCGAGATACCTCGATTCGAATTTGTGGGTGCCGGAGGCAAGCAATGCCAGATCAGCAACACCGTAGAGACTTGCGCCTGCTGAGAACACGTCAGAGAACGCCAAAGCAGCTAACGCCGTGAACCCTCCGGCACTTCCGCCGCGAATGATCAACCGTTTCGGATCTGCATGACCGGAGTCCGCCAGGAACTGCGCTGCGGCGATGCAATCAGCAACGTCGGAGATCCCCCATTGCCCTCGAAGAGAATCTCGATAGCGGCGCCCGAAGCCGGTGCTTCCGCGGTAATTCACATCAACCAGCGCGAATCCGCGGCTCGTCCAGAATTGCGTTCGGAGGTTCAGCGAGGCCGTCGCCGCTCCCGTTGGCCCGCCATGGATCGTGACGATGAGCGGAGGCCGTTCTCCGTCAGGGCCGCGGTACTCAGGGTTCGTCGGCGGATAGTAGAGCCCGTGGGCGATCGCCCCATTCACAGGAAACGTGATGGGCTGCCCTTCTGAGATTGACGCCGAACTGAGACCCTCCGAAGCAGAAGCTGGTGCAGGTGCAGGTGCAG
>DORQ01000264.1:0-1144 GCA_003514205.1 Acidimicrobiaceae bacterium | reverse complement strand
GAAATCGCGGTGAGGTCGCCGGAGAGCCCACGCTGGCCAACTGCCGCTGCGAGGATCGCCGCTTCGGATCGAAATGATGCACCGATCATCACCACCGAGGCACTCGAGGTGGCGACCATCGAAATGTCGGTGCAGGGTACGGGGAGGTGCTCAACTCGGCCGGTAGTTACATCGCACATGCCGAGATGGTCGAGGCCGTCAGAGGAATAGGCGAAAACCACTCGATTGTCGGCGAGGAACCCATACCTTGACCCACCAAGGCCCCAGGCCGGCAATGCCACATCGTGGGGGGCTGGGGACATGGCCCGTGGAGTTCCAGACGGAATCCCAGGGAGTTCGAAGTAATAGAGGTTCCACCAGTCGGTTCGGTCAGAGCAGAACCAGAGCCGATCCTCAGGATCCCATCGGGGCTCAAGCACAGACTCGCCTGGTCCACCTGCGATGCAATGCGCCCCGGCGAGCCGTGGAACCTCGCCGGAACAATCGAGCCGTGCCACCCAGAGCTCGGAGGAATCCCAGCTCATCGAAGGGTGCGACCACTCAATCCATGCCAACAACTCTCCGTCGCGGTTCAATCGCGGTGCCATGACGAAGTCGGCGAGGTTCCGAATCGGAACGGGGTCCCCTCCACTAGTGGGAACGGCAACCAAAAGGTTGGCAGGTTCAGTCGCCTCCGGCGGGCACCATTGCTCGCCAGGGTGTGCTTCCATGACCGCAATCACCCACTGATGATCCGGGGTCACGACTCCATCGCCATACCGGAGCCCATCTGGAGTGCGTGATGGTGGAGTCAGCGCTACCGGCGAGGAGTCTGGGTCGAGCCGGTAGAGCCGCTGATCTGCCGAGTTCGAGAAATACAACGTGTCGCCGTCGCACCACCAGGCTCCTCCTCCGTACTCGTGAATCCGGGTTTTCGCGCTGAACGGCGCTGGCAGAACTTCCACAGCTGAACCAACGCGACCTCGGCGAAGGATCTGGGACCGAGCATCTTGTTGTGGACGAAACTCCGACCACCAGACCCCCGCGCCCGACACTCGGCAGGCCTCGACCCTGGTTGCTCCCTGGAGCACGCGTTCTGCACTGATTGGCGAGTTCCAACTCCCAAAAGGCGCAACCTGGACCATTCCTGCCTTCTTCCATTGTC
>DORQ01000269.1:7478-8232 GCA_003514205.1 Acidimicrobiaceae bacterium | reverse complement strand
GCTATAGCTTCTCCGCGCCGACCACCCAGGTTGCGAAGAACTGAGCTGCGCCACCGTAGGCATGTCCCAGGGCCTTCGACACACCCTCCACCTGATGAGCGCCGGCCTGGCCACGAACCTGCATCGCAGCCTCAGCAAATCGGAGCATGCCAGAGGCCCCGATCGGGTTGGTCGACAAAACACCACCAGAGCAGTTGACGGGCAGATCGCCAGTCATCTGGGTCACCCCCGACTCCGTAAGTTTCCAGCCCTCGCCCTCCTCGGCGAAACCAAGGTTCTCCAACCACATCGGCTCATACCAACTGAACGGAACGTACATTTCGATCATGTCGATCTCAGCCCGTGGGTTGGTAATCCCGGCCTGCCGATAGGTGTCCGCTGCACATTCAATTCCAGCGAGCGGAGACACCTGATCGCGACCAGAAGCCATTGAAGGTTCAGAACGCATGGACATGCCGTGAACCCACGCCGGCTTGATCCCCGACTTGGCCGTGGATTCGGCAGCAGCAGCTTCCGAACACAGCACCATCGCCACTGCCCCGTCAGATGACGGGCAGGTCTCTGAATAGCGGATCGGTTCCCACAACATGAAGGAATCCTTCACGCTGTCATAGGTGATGTCGGGCTCGTGCAGATGGGCATACGGGTTGTTCAGGGCGTTGAGGCGATCCTTCAACGCAACCAGTATCCCAATGTCATCGGGCGCACCCGATCGACGGATGTACTCGCGGATGAATGGAGCAAAGTAGCCCCC
>DORQ01000269.1:0-7220 GCA_003514205.1 Acidimicrobiaceae bacterium | reverse complement strand
GCGGTGGAGCCACCGACGGAACCGGCCGTGTGAACCCGAAGCAATGGTTTACCCACGGCCCCAAGCGCCTCAGCCAAGTATCCCTCTGGCATCATGATGCCCTCGAAAAAGTCGGGGGCCTTACCAATCACGATGGCATCGATGTCGTCCATCGTCATGTGCGCGTCGGCAAGTGCCCGATACGCTGCCTCGCGAAGAAGCCCGGGAAGCGACACGTCGCCGCGAACCGCCGTGTGCTGCGTTTGGCCAATCCCCACAACTGCTACTCGGTTGCCCATCTCACTCCCCTTCCAGAACGGCGACAAGGTTTTGTTGAAGAAGTAGGCCACTGGTTGCGTGGGCCACTCCTCGGTTTGCTTCTCCACTGTGAATTCGCTGCGCTACTTCACCGAGTCGAATGAGGCCGGCGCCCATCATTGGGTTCGCCGCCAAGGGCCCACCCGAGGGATTGACGACAACCTCATCACTGAGCCCAAGTTCGGTTCGAATGATCTTCTCTTGGTGCGTAAATGGTGCGTGGAGCTCGGCGATATCGATCGGTCCATCGTGAACTCCGGCCTTCGCCGCCGCAATTCCGATGGACGGCGCCTTGGTCAGGTCGCGAGCACCAAGGTTGTGGCTATCGATTCGGTGATCGATCCCTCGAATCCACGCTGGGCGTGAACACCACTTGGCCGCTTTCTCACCTGCTGCAATCACAATGGCAACTCCACCATCGGTGATTGGAGCACAATCATGGCGGGCGAGCGGATCGTAACTCCTCGGCTGAGCGAGTAGCTCCTCCACAGATTGCGAGCCTTGAAGCTGCGCATGTGGGTTGGTCTTCGCCGCCTCCCGAGACCGATATGCGATCTCAGCCATTTCCTGCTCAGTAATCAGGCCTTGCTCAAGCATCAACCTCGCCTGCAGGCCCGCGAGTGCAATCGAATCGGGCCAGAGTGGCTGGTAGTAGTAGGGATCAAGCTGACGGCTGAGGACCCGAGGCAGATCCCCAGGGGAGCTCTTACCGTATCCGTAGATCAACGCTGTATCAGCATGACCGGTCTGAATTTTGACCCAGGCCTCATACAGTGCCCAAGCGCCATCCATCTCGACATGCGATTCGGAGATTGGTGGAGTCGGCCCAACTGCATCCAGGGTCATCACGAAGCTGAACGCTTGACCGGCGAGGTAGTCGGAGCTGCCTGAACAGGTGAAGTCGATCTCGCCCTTTTGAACTCCAACTTGGTCCAATGCCTGGCGAATGACTGGCTGGATCATCTCAACTTCGTTCAACTCGCGAGCTGACCGCCGATGAACAGATTGTGCAACGCTCACAATTGCGACATCGCGCATTACATGTGTCCTTTCAGAAGTTCGGGGTCGACATCTGGCTCATCGATAGGACGCCACCATTTGATGTTCTCGAAGGAGGTATCGAGCTGGTCGTCCTCCACCCACACGGCCTCAACCCGCATTCCGATCCGTACCTTGTCGTAGTCGATCTCTTGGATCGGCCCGTAGACCGACACCGCTGCCCCATCGAGCAGCACTAGCGCTGTGCAGAACGGCGTAGGAGGAGCATTTGTGCCAAATGCGATGTGAACAACGCAGAAAGTGGAGACTGATCCGGTGTGAGGCAGTTTCACCTGCTCCACCGTCGGCAGCCCATCGATTGGGGACACACCACGGGGCGGAACATACACCTCGCCAGTTGTCTGGCAACGCTCACCGAGGATTTCCTTGTTGGCTAGACCCCGGAGAAAGCGCGTCGTTGCGAGGCCCGGCACATAGTCATATCGAACCGCTGCCGGGATCCGAATTCGCTGGATCTGTTCAACATCAGCGGAGACACCCAGCGCAGCATCGTTGATTGCAGGCTGCGTCCAGAGTTGGTCTGGCATTTGAATATCGGTCATTGCTCGCCTCCAACTCGTTCGAAACATTCAATGTCGCAGATCGATCCCGAGCGTTCCTCAGCCCAACGAATCCGAACACGGTCGCCGGTGCTCAGTGCATCAGGACTTCCACAATCCACCACATGCAACATGGCGGTGTCGGCGCCATCGAGGAGGATGAGTGCGAGCGCATGAGGTTGCTGCAGGGGCTGGCCTTCGCGAACGGTCTCGACCCAAGCCCAAGTTTGCACCACACCCTCGGTGCCGACAGCGACCAGATCGGTGAGCGGCGAACCAGTGTGCGGGTCGTACTCAACCGGCGGACATACCACACGGCGATCGTCACCCTCGATGCCAACGACTCGTTGGTCGCGAAGCCCCGTCAGGAACGCTCCGATCACCGGCCCAGTTGTTCTGTTGAACGGGTATTCAATAACAAGTGGAGCTGAAAGCAGCTCCAACGGTTCCCCCATGGCCCAATCCTTCCGTCAGTTGGATGTCGAAATACTAGAACAGATTCTAGTTTTCGACATTTCGGCCTGAGAACGCCTACAGGTCGAGCATGAGGATTGACGGGACAGCGCAGACTGGGCCTGTGCGCTCCGAGACCGTGCGCTCCGAGCCAGTGCGATCCGGAAACTACAGGCCGGAACGCAGCGCAGCGATCGGCTCGACCGAGGCGGGGCGCCATGACGGGTAGACACCCGACACCAAGCCAATCAGTGCACCGGCAAACGGCGCGGCGAGGGGCAACCAAGGGTCGAGCACCGGCACCCACGACTTGGCCTTGGCAACCGCCACAATGGTGATGACTGCAAGCGTTGTGCCAATGAGCCCGCCAAAGAAGCCGAGCATGGTGGACTCCAGCAAGAACTGTGCAGCAATGTGACGCCGAGCTGCGCCAACGGCCCGTCGCAATCCGATCTCACCCACACGCTCGAGCACTGACACCAGCGTCACATTGGCGATCCCTAAGGCCCCAATGAGCAACGACACACCACCCAGCAACAGGAACAGCGCGTTGACATCGCCTTCGACCTGGGTCTTCACGACCTCGTTCTGCGGAGGCACTTCAACGGCAAGCCGCTTGGGGTTATTTGGCGCTA
Source organism: Acidimicrobiaceae bacterium (assembly GCA_003514205.1). Lineage (GTDB taxonomy): Bacteria > Actinomycetota > Acidimicrobiia > Acidimicrobiales > Microtrichaceae > UBA11034. The sequence goes on along the minus strand of DORQ01000269.1, from coordinate 4,237 downwards.
AGGCAATTGGGGCCTGACGCCCAATGAGCCGGGCAGCCCCGACGTCGGTGTCGATCTGCACTGAACTCGCTCCAGCCGTTCCGTACAGCGCTTTCGCTACGCCGTTGGGGATCAGAATCGCGTCGAGCAGCTCCGAACGTCGCTCGACATCTTTGAGGATACCGATCACCACAAAGGTCTGATCACCAATGAAGATCGCAGGCTGCTGATCGACTCGGTTGACGCGAAGATCAGTGGCCGCACCGGGGCCAAGGACCGCCACCTGAAGATCATCTTGAGATGCATCGAAAAATCTTCCCGTCCGCAACGAGGCGCGTACTGCCCCAAACGCTCCCGGTGACAGTGCTTGAACGGTGATCGGCAGCTCATTGATCCCAAGCGGATCGTTCAGTGGAACCGAACTGGTCAACGCTCCCTTGACATCGACCTCGGTCACAGTTCCTGCTGCTCGCACCCCGTTCAGGCGCGTCAGCCGGTTCTCGGAATCAAAGGGCAAGGTGCCTCGGTTCGGCGTGACCTTGACGTCTGTCGCAGACAGCTCGTCGAAGCGGGTCACGATTTGATTGCCCGCGGTCTTGGCCAATCCCATCGTTGACACGAGGGCGGCCACTCCCAACACCGTGCCCAGCGCTGTGAGGATGGCGCGAGCGGGCCTCGCCAACACACCAGCAGTTGCTTCGCCGAGCAGGTCCTTGAGGGAGAACCGCGAGGGCTTGAGACGTTCACCCGTTCTGGCGCTGGTGACCTCGGGTGCTGTCATCTCACAGCCGCCATTGGGTCCGAGAGCACCCCATCAGTCATGGTGACGACACGATGGGCCCGCCCGCTCACATCAAGGTCGTGAGTGATCAGGATGAGGGTGAGGCCCTCGGCCTGAAGTTCGTCAAAGAGCTCCAGAATCGACCGCGTCGTAACGCTATCGAGGTTGCCGGTGGGCTCGTCGCCAAGAAGAATTGCGGGACGCATCACCAGCGCCCTCGCAATCGCCACCCGCTGACGCTCGCCGCCAGACAATGTGGTCGGGGCAAACTCCAATCGGTGACTCAATCCGACGCGATCAAGAGCCTGTTCGGCGCGTTCCTTACGGTCGGCGCTCGGAGTTCGGTTGTACAACAAGCTCAACATCACGTTCTCGAGCACTGTTCGATGTGGAAGGAGATGGAAGGCCTGGAATACAAAGCCAATTCGTTGTCCACGAACTGCAGTCCGTTCCGCATCGCTCAATGAGCCAACGTCGAAGCCATCAAGCTCATAGGTGCCATGCGTTGGCCGATCCAACAGGCCCAAGACATTGAGCAAGGTTGACTTGCCCGAGCCCGAGGGCCCAACGATGGAGACGTACTCACCCCGACGGATCTCAAGGTCGACAGACCTCAATGCCTCCACGGGTGGATCCCCGTCGAAGGTCCTCCCGACTTGTCGAAGTGAGACGACTGAGGCCGGCGCCTCAGCCACCGACATCACTGCCAACCACAACTTGATCGCCCTCTTCGAGCTCACCGTCTTCGGCGGAGACCTCCACGAACCCTTGCGCCGCCAGTCCCTTCGACACAGAAACGAACCGCGTCTTGCCAGGCGAGGTCTCCACTTCAACGCGGGTTTGTCCGTCTCCTGAGGCAGAGAGCGCCGCAACGGGGACCGCTAGCACCTCGCCCTCGGTGGACTTCACTGGCACCGTAATCTTGAAGTTGACGCCAGCGAGCGACTCGACCTGCACTCCGTCGGGCAATTCGCCAGGAATGATCACGACTCGGTACTTCTCGGAGTTGTCGGCCCCACCGCCACCTTCTCCGCCGCCCGAATCATTGTTCTCCTTCTGCTCACCGGGGGTGGTTGCGACGCTGGAGATCACGCCCTCGAAGTGATAGTCGAGGTTGTCTTCGTCGATCTTCACCTTGGTGCCCTCCGTGAGAAGGGTCCGATCCGCGGCCGAGACAAAAGATCGGATCTTCAAATCGGCACCACTGATGGTGACGAGCTTGCCGCTTGCGGTATCGCCTCGAGTGAGGTGAACCTCGTTGATTCTTCGTGGCAACGCACGGATGAAGACCACCTCGCCAAGAGGAACCTTGACGCCGACCTCTGTTTGAGCATCGACCACGCGTTTGTTGGCCTCCGAAACAGCTCGTTGCGCGTCAGCCACCGACGAAACCAAGTCGGTCCCATCCGAGGGTTTCAGCGCTTCGAGCAAGGAAACCTGCGCTATCTGAAGGCCACGTTCAGCTTCAGCAATGGCGTTGGTCTTCTCTTGTGCAGTGTCGCCAGCGGTGGCAACGGCCAGGTCGAGATCGGCCTGTTTCGCTAGTAGGGCAGTGTTGGCAGTGGCGACTGCATTGAGTAGCTCGGTGAGTTTCGATTGAAGATACGGAGCGGAGGTATCGGGATCGGTTGCCCCCGGAACCTGGGCTGCAGTGAGGACTGCCTCGGCCTGGGACTTTGCTGAACGAGCTTGTTGCAACTCATTGTTCAACGCGGCGATCTGAGCCGCAGTCTGCTTTGCCGAGCTCGATGCGCCAGCTCGCGCCTGTTCCAAATTTGCCTTTGCGCCGGCCACGGTGTTTTCAAGGCTGAGCCGCTCGGAGGTCTTTAACGGCTTTGACCCCTCCTTCGCAGCTTTCTCGGCCTCCCGAAGCGAGCGCAACGCCGAGGTAGCTGCCTCTTGAGCTGAGGTGAGCGCAGCCGTTGCTTCCTTGGTTGGCGCCAAGGTGGGGTATCCAGCATTGGTGTAGAACGAACTCACAGCTGTGGCCGTCGAGGCGTCGAAGGTGCCGTCCACTGGACCGGGGTTGAATCCCAATCGGGCTAGGGCCGCCTCGAGCTGCTCCACATCGTCGCCGATCACCCCTGTTGTCAACGTGCGAAAGACCGGCAGGTCACCCTGAAGCGCAAAGACCGGTCGCCCACTCACCTCGGCAACTATCTGGCCATCGCCGAGTTCGGTCCCGACCTCAGGAGGAGCTTTGGTCACCACCGATTTTGTCTCTGAACCGCCCGAGTACAGCACCGGGGTGGATTCGTCGTAGGCAAGGTCTCCTCGCACAACGACATTTGAGGAAAGAGCGCGCCGTTCCACAGGAACAGTGATGAGCGAGGCTTTCGGCTCCTTGGTCTTGGCGCGGGCCTCATCGGGTGAGCTGATTCTGCTCCCAATGAACCACACCGCGCTGGTCGACAACACAGAAACTACGGCGACTCCCGCGAGCGCCCGTTGTCGTCCCATGTCTACTTGGAGCCCAGTTCTTCTTTGACTTCGTTCACCAAGTCCTTGTTCTTCTTGATGAAATCTTCTTCTAGCTCGTTATTCACCTTCTCTTGAACCACGGAGTAGGCCGCGCGGCAGGGGAATTCCGCGACTGCGACCTTGCGTTCGAACTCCTGCGCCTCCTTCAGTGCCTTCTTGTCGATTTTCGGCGGCCCGAAGTCGCCATCGGCGGGAGCTGAGGAGTCATCGCCGGAGTCGCCCGACACTTCACCAGAATCGCCCTCCACGGGGATCGGCGCACTCGACCCACCATTGGAGTCCATTCCATAGACAGCGTTCATCTTGTCGCTCAGAATCTCGTAGACCTGATCGGGGCTCTTCAGCTTGGGATACCCAGCGGCCTTGGTGCACTCGCGATACTCCTTTGACGCCGCTTTGATTCGAGGGTCTGCCTGCACTCGCTCATAGAAGTCCGAGTACATCTCCCCAAGCTTCTCCTGCGCTTTGCCCTGCTCATTGCCGGAGTCAGACCACGCCTTATTTGCACATCCTTGCGGCTCCTCATCTGGCACCGAAATTGACGGCTCACCACTTTCGACATCCACCTCGCCGTCAGCTGTCATGGGTCCGTACAGGGCTTCTTGGTACGCGGTTCGCTCCGACTCGCTCATTGCATCCATCCGCTCTTGGTTCGGGTCGGTGTACTCGCTGTCAGGGCCACCACCAAAGCCCGGCGCATCCTCGATCTGATTGCCATCCTCATCCATCGTGGTGGTGAATCCGAAGCCCCACTTCTCGGCGTACTCCCGTTGGGTGAGATCAATATCTGGCGGTGAGAAGTCGAAGTTGGCCGCCTGCAGGTTTGGCGTGTACTCAAAACCCTGCGCCTGCATGCATTCAACGATGGCGTACTCAGCGTTCTTCTGCTGTTCTCGTGCTGTGGCGCTCATCTTCTCGGAGTCGTAGCCCATCAGCTTCGTCATCGGGGATTCGGGGTATTCACCGTACTTTCGGTCACCCCATTCCTGAGCCGCA
>DORQ01000010.1 GCA_003514205.1 Acidimicrobiaceae bacterium | reverse complement strand
TCTCACTCGGCAAGCTGAACAGCTGCCGCGAGGCGATCGCGATCGCCCGGGAGTGTCGGACGCTGCTCGGGGCCAACGGGATCACGCTGGAGTACCCGGTGATGCGCCATGCCAACAACCTCGAGTCCGTGATGACCTATGAGGGCACCAGCGAGATCCACCAGCTCATGATCGGTGCAGCCCTGACCGGCGTGCCCGCTTATCGCTGACTCGAAGGGGCCAAATCCCGGGTTGTGGCTTGGTGCGGTGGCTCTCAGAACATGGGCGGTACGCGCTCGAGCGCTGGCGCCCCCACTCAGGCTTAGAGGAGAACCTTATGTTACTGGACATCTCTGAAAGTGCGGCAGATAGTGACACTTGTCCACTTCAGAGTTGCAGGCTACGGTGATTGCTTCTTCAGCGAATCTTTGGACCGTCGTTATTCCGGTCAAGCCAACGACCCTGGGAAAATCACGACTGCGGATTCCTGGTGTAAACCGGGCTGCTATGGCACATGCCGTGGCGCTGGACACCATCGAGGCTGCTGCAGAAGTGGCTCATGTTGTGGTTGTGACGGCGGACACTGCTTTGACACTCTCCGGCGTTCATGTTGTGCGAGAAAAGTCGCCGACAGGTCTCGAGGATGCCATCGCACTGGGCCTCGCCGAAATCCCGCCGGTTCGTCGGGCAGTACTACTCGGTGATTTGCCAGGACTTGTGCCTGCTGATCTTGTTCACGCACTAGAAATGGCGGAAAGTGTGAGCCTCGGAAGCGTGCCGGACGAGGAACGTGTCGGTACTACCCTAGTAACCGCCCGGAAAGGGGCTCTGACGCCATTATTTGGAATAGGTTCGTGGCGGCGTCACATAGCAGCCGGCTTCGCTGAGTTGCCCCTTGCTCCACGATCAACACTGCGTCGAGACGTCGATACAGTTAATCATTTGGTTGGCCATTTGGGGCCACGTACGGCCGCGCTACTCGCTACCGCCGCTAGACGATGAAACCTTGAACGACGGAGAGTCAATTGCCGAGCGGAGCGCCCGTCCGTAGTGCCACGGATGCCAGTGAGAGGACAAAATGAAGAAAATCGGTGTTGTCGGGTGTGGGCTGATGGGCTCGGGGATTGCTGAGGTGTGTGCACGTGCAGGGCTCGATGTCGTTGTTGCTGAGTTCAACTCGGCTGGAGTTGATGCAGGTCGCGCCCGACTCGAGAGCTCGCTGCTGCGTGCAGAACAGCGCAACAAGCTTGACAGTGCCGCCGAGGTCTTGGACCGTATCCGGATAGTGCAGGGTCTAGAAGACTTGGCCGACAGGGAGTTGGTCATCGAGGCCATAATCGAGGACGAAACTGCGAAGACCGATCTATTTGCGAGGCTTGATCAGATAGTTGAATCGCGACAGTCACTCCTGGCATCGAATACCTCGTCGATTCCGATCATGAAACTAGCCGTTGCTACGACACGGCCGAGTCATGTCATGGGCATCCACTTCTTCAACCCCGTGCCCGTGTTGTCTCTAGTGGAGTTGGTGCCCAGTCTGCTGACCAGCCCTGAGACCACTGAACGAGCCCGAACCTTTGTAAAAGAGACGCTGGGGAAGCACCCGATTGACTGCCAAGACCGTGCTGGTTTCGTGGTTAACGCTCTTCTGATTCCGTTTGTCTTGTCGGCGATCAGAATGCTGGAATCTGGCTTCGCTACTGCTGAGGCTATTGATCAGGGCTTGGTCCGAGGCGCAGCGCACCCTCAAGGCCCGCTAGCGCTGGCGGACCTGATCGGCTTGGACACGACCAAAGCAGTTGCTGAGTCGCTATACGAGGAGTTCAAAGAGCCGCTGTATGCTCCACCGCCCCTGCTGGCGCGGATGGTCGACGCCGGACTTCTGGGTCGCAAGACCGGTCGAGGATTCTACACATACTCATGAAGAATCCCAAGCCCATTTCGACCTTGCTGGCAGGTTCCAGAATGCCCTTATCCCCAGAATTCGTTCGCGCCACAAATCATCGATGGAGGCCCGATACCCAGTGAGCTGGTGCGACAGTCCAGGATATTCAACTACACGGCCAAGCCGTTGGTTGTTCGCCGAAGATAACTACCTACCAGGAGGAGAGTCATGACAATCGTTGTCGGCTACATTCCGACCCCCGAAGGGCGTGCGGCGCTAGAGGCTGCGCGTCGCGAAGCTGCAAAGGATAAGGTGCGCTTAGTGGTGGTGAACTCCCACAAGGGAGGCGCTTCATATCGTGACGAAGAGGCAGTCCGCGCAGACGACGAACTGGATATTGTGCGAAACACCCTTGAGTCGGAGGGTCAGAAATTCGAGGTGCGAAATTTGGTCCGTGGCAACGACCCCACCGATGATCTCCTCGACATCGCCGAGGAGGAAAAGGCCTCGCTAATTGTAATCGGCATTCGTCGGCGGAGCGCCATTGGGAAGTTGGTCATGGGATCGAACGCACAACGCATTCTCCTCGAGGCTGATTGTCCCGTGCTCGCGGTGAAGGCTCCGCGCTCTTAAGTTGAGAATCAAGGATTGAGCGCTGCCGCTCTAGCAGACTTTATGCGACGCTGAACGTGCGGTGTATCAATGGGGCGTGACCCTACCACTATGCCTTGTGCAACGAGGCTGCTCGGAACTTGTGCGGAAGCGCGATGGCGCAAGCGTCCTATCGTTTCAATCAGTGCAAGCCTCAGCCCGGTTCCTCGGCGTCTTTGACGAGGACAATCCCTGAGGGTGAGCGGAGAGCGCGCACTGAGGCGATCGCCGCCGCTTCCACATGGACGCGCGGATGAGCGGGCGCGTGAATCGGGTAGTACGTGCCGGGGCCGTACAAGCGGCCATAACGGAGGACGACGCCATGGGCTTCCAGAACCAATGCCTCGAGTTGGGCCACTGCGTCTGCAGCCGGGCCCCAGGGCAATTCCCAAGCGACGCTTTGAGCCATAACCTTGCTGGCGCCTGCGGCATGAGCCGCATGGAGAAGATTCTTGGTACCGGTAACTCGTATCCTAGCGTTGTCGGCGCTCTTGCTGTTCACTTCCGAAGCGTCGTCTGGGAGATCTGTCAATTGGTGAATTACAACACCGGGTCTGAAAGAACAAACAATCCCGGTCAACTTGTCTTGGTCGAACACATCGCATACAAACGGTACGACTCCAGCGCCTCTTAGATAATTAGCCTTGCTCGGTGTTCGCGTGAGCCCTCCGACTCTATGTCCATGCTGGATTAGGTGCGGTAGAATGGCACGTCCAAGGACTCCGGTCGCTCCCGCCACGAAGATTCGCATCCATTCCATCCTACATTAGGGAGGCGATCAGAGCTCCAGTGGTTGTAGGGCCGGATCTGCGCGCGAGTGCCATCTTCTTGCGGCGACTTCTACACCGATTCCAGCAGGACCGCGGTGCCCTGCCCGACACCAACGCACATTGTGACCAATGCACGATTCGCCCGGAGGTCAGCGAGCTCAGTAGCAGCGGTGAGCGCCAACCGGGCACCTGACGCACCGAGCGGGTGTCCCAAGGCGATCGCGCCACCATTGGGGTTGACATGGTCAGCATCATCTGGCAACCCCAACTCCCTAATGACAGCGAGCGCCTGGGATGCGAACGCCTCGTTGAGCTCGATAACGTCGATGTCATTAATGGTCAGCCCTGCCTTCTGCAAGAGGGCTTTGGCCGCGGGTTCGGGTCCAATTCCCATGACCCGCGGTTCAACTCCCACGGACAAGCCGGTGGTGACCCTCGCCAACGGGGACAAGTCGTACTTTTCGACCGCACCCTCAGAGGCAATCAACAGCGCAGCCGCGCCGTCGTTCACACCGGAGCTGTTCCCCGCCGTCACGGACCCTCGAGGGAACAACGGCCTCAACGCAGCAAGCTCGACCAGCGAGGTAGATCGAGGGTGCTCATCCCTGTCCACCAGCCGCGTGTCACCCCGCTGCT
>DORQ01000275.1 GCA_003514205.1 Acidimicrobiaceae bacterium | reverse complement strand
GCCGGGTGATCGAGTCGCCATTGTGTGCGGCAATAACCCGTATTTCGTCGAGGCCTACCTGGCAATTCTTGGCGCGGGGTGCATTGCAGTTCCCCTGAACCCAATGAGCCCTGCCTTGGAGCTTGCACATCAGTTGATGGTGGTTGGCGCACGAGCGGTAGTCGTGGGGCCAACTGCCAGAAATGTCTTCTCCACGATTGATCGAGACGAGATTGCATCAGTCGAGTTCCTTTTGGGGTGTGGCTTTGTGCCAGAGGGGGGATTTGAGATCGAGTCCTTTGACGATCTGGAGCCCACGCCAATCGTCGATCGAGACGACGATGCAACCGCTGTACTCGTCTTCACCAGTGGCACCGCAGGCTCACCGAAAGCAGCAATGCTGTCTCACAGCAACCTTCGGACCAACATTGCCCAGATATTATCTACGCAGGGCAGCGCTCAAACTGCTGAGGATGTCGCGTTCGCGATCTTGCCGATGTTTCACATCTTCGGTTTGAACGTGGTCTTGGGGGTCAGCCTCGCAGTCGGTGGGTCGTTGCTTCTCGTCGAACGATTTGATCCCAGTTCAGCTATTGAATCGATTCAGAAGCATCAGGCGACGATTGTTTCGGGACCGCCAACAATGTGGGCCGCCTGGGCCTCGCTTCCCGAAGCGCCAGCGGACGCGTTCGATTCGGTTCGCATGGCCGTCTCTGGTGCGGCACGACTTGCAGACGAGACAGCGCGCTCGATTGAGCGGCGATACAACCTCCGAGTGTGGGAAGGGTATGGGCTCACCGAGGCCTCGCCGGTAGTGACTTCTTCGGCGGGCACGAACGCTCCGCATGGTTCAGTTGGCGTCCCCGTCGCTGGCCTAGAGGTGCGCCTCGTTGATGAAGATGGCGATGACGTACTCATTGGAGATTCTGGCGAGTTGTGGGTTCGAGGACCGAACGTCTTCTCGGGTTACTGGGAGGATCAGGAGGCAACGGATCGCGCCGTTGATTCCGAGGGCTGGTTGCGAACCGGAGACGTGGCCACCGTTGATGACAACGGATTCATCTATCTGGTAGATCGGGTCAAGGATCTCATCATCGTCTCTGGATTCAACGTCTATCCGGCCGAGGTGGAGGAGGTGCTCATGCTGCACCCCGCAATCGACGCGTGCGCTGTAGTTGGCGTTCCTCATCCCTACTCGGGTGAAGCGGTGAAAGCCTACGTTGTGGCTGTGCCTGGTGAGTCGATTGAGGAGGACGATGTTGTGCGCTTCTGTGCCAGCCGTCTGGCTCGATACAAATGCCCAGAAAAGGTCTGGTTCGTCGACGAAGTTCCTCAAGGTATGGGCGGCAAAGTGTTGAGGCGTGCCCTGAGATAGCGAACCAGCTGAGGTCGACACCTCGGCCCGACTTTGTGAAATCTCGAACAAGCCTTTACTCTGCCTCGGCATGGCAGGGAACTCACATCCGGTGGCGATTCCGGAGGCAACGGTTGCTCGCCTGCCCCTGTATCTCCGGAGCCTTCAAGACGTCGCCAACGAATCAATCGCGACAATCTCAAGCGTTCGCCTTGCCGACATGGCTGGGGTGAATGCGGCCAAGGTTCGAAAGGATCTGTCGTACTTTGGCAGCTACGGCACCCGCGGGGTTGGCTACGACGTCAAGTACCTGCTCGTGCAGATCCGTAACGTTCTTGGACTGACTCATGACTGGCCGTGCGTCATTGTAGGGCTTGGCAATCTGGGCCAAGCGCTTGCCAAGTACGGAGGGTTTTCCGAGCGGGGCTTTGTGATTGCGGGTCTTGTCGATGCTGATCCGGACAAGGCCGGGACCAAGGTGAATGGGATTGTGGTGAGCCCTCTCGAAGAGCTTGGCAAGCTGGTGCGGAAGTTCGAGATCTCCATTGGAGTGATTTCCACTCCAGCGGGGGCGGCGCAAGATGTGGCTGACCGCATGGTTGAGGCGGGAATCTCATCGATCCTCAACTTCGCCCCAACGGTGTTGAGCTGTCCTCCCGGTGTCTCGATTCGGAAGGTAGATCTAGCAAGTGAATTGCAGATACTGAGTTTTTATCAAGAACGCCGGACTCCAGCGAAGGAGCAAGCGACCGGATGAGGGCGAAGCGTGAGGAATCTCTCGTTCTCGGCTTGTCGGAGACCTCCTTGATGGGGGAAAATCTAGAAGTTCGGTTGCCGACGGTGGCAGCCAGCTCGAACTCGCAGGTGAGCGCGTGTCATTCGTCGTAGCAATCGGAGCGAATATCCAGAGCGCTCCTATTGAGCTGCTCGAAAAGATGTCGCTCGACGGAGCGCTTCTCGAGAAGTATTTGCACGACCTCGTGCAGCGGGACAATGTCAGCGAAGCCGTCATTCTCTCGACTTGTAACCGCACCGATGTGTTCATCGTGACAGATCGATTCCACGGGGCATTCCGAGATGTACGTGACTTCCTGAGCGATGTGACCTTCCTTCCGCCTGAGGAGTTCGCTGATTCGCTACACCTCACTCATGAACATGAAGCGATCCGCTATCTGTTCTCGTTGGCCGCGGGACTTGAATCGGCAGTGATCGGGGAGCACGAGATACTCGGCCAGGTGCGCGATTCCTGGGAACGAGCGATGGTTGCTGGAACAACAGGATCAACGCTGAACCTTGCCTTTCGGCATGCGCTAGAGGCGGGCAAGCGCGCTCGGTCCGAGACTGCAATCTCCCGCGGTAGCACCTCCGTCAGCCAAGCCTCCATTGTGTTGGCCGGCGAAGCGCTCGGGTCGTTGCGAGATCGTTCGGTCGCTGTGGTTGGCGCGGGTTCCATGGCGCGTGGGGTGATCGACTTTGGACACCAGGCGGGAGCCTCGCCGTTGACGGTGGTCAACCGAACCCCGG
>DORQ01000135.1 GCA_003514205.1 Acidimicrobiaceae bacterium | reverse complement strand
CAGCCCCAGCCAAAAAAGCAGCACAAGCCAAGAAAGCAGCGCCAGCCAAGAAAGCAGCGCCATCCAAGAAAGCAGGGCCAGCGAAGAAAGCAGCGCCATTTACTGGTGCCGCCTTCTTTGATCTTGACCGCACGTTGCTGAGGGGCGCGAGTGGGCCGGTCTTTTCCGAGGCGCTTCGGGCTGTTGGAGTTCTGCCAGAGCGCCAGAATCCCCTCGAGCCGGCTCTGTTCAAGATCTTCGATCTCTTCGGTGAGAACTATCCATCCATGGTGGTGACCCGCCAAGGTGCGCGCTTCTCTAAGGGCTGGTCAGTTGCGAAGGTGGCTGAGGCCGTCGAGATCGCAACTGAGGAGTTGTTGCAGCGGGTCCTGGCATATGCACACGTTGAGTTCGCGGAGCATCGGGAAGCTGGCCGAGCTGTGGTGCTGGCCACAACCACGCCGCGCCATCTGGTTGCTTCACTTGCGGAGCGGTTGGGCTTCGATCATGTCATCGCCACAACCTACGGGCAGGCCGACGGCGCATTCGACGGCACAACGGTGGGCGAGTTTGTGTGGGGCAAAGGAAAGGCTCGGGCGATTCGGGTCTGGACTGAGGAGATGGGCATCGATCTCGCCGAGTGCCATGCGTATAGCGACAGCTACTACGACGTGCCAATGCTCTCCCTCGTCGGCACACCCCACGTCATCAATCCAGACCCAAGAATGATTGCGGTTGCTGCGCTTCGTCGGTGGCCTGCGCGCTTTTTTGATGTTCCAGCTGGTGTACCGAAGTTTGCAGGGATTGAGCCTCAGAAGGTCGCGATGATGTGCGCTCGACCTGAGTTCTTCCCAAATGTCCGGTTCCGAATCTACGGAGCGGGACGGATTCCCGAATCTGGAGCGGCGATCGTTGTTGGTAACCATCGCAGCTACTTCGACCCACTTGCCATCGGGGTGACGCTTGGCAAACGCGGTCGCCCGGTGAGGTTCCTTGGAAAGAAGGAAGTCTTCGATGCACCGATTGTCGGAGACTTCGCTCGTGCAATGGGTGGGATTCGTGTCGAACGAGGTACTGGCAGCGACGCGCCGCTCCAGGAAGCTGAACAAGCGCTGGCAGCAGGGGAGATGGTGGCGCTGATGCCCCAAGGCACTATTCCACGTGGACGTGCCTTCTTTGATCCCGAGCTGAAGGGTCGATGGGGCGCAGCGCGGCTAGCTGAAGGATCGCGGGCCCCAGTGATTCCCATTGGGATCTGGGGGACAGAGAACGTGTGGCCCCGATCTGCGAAGTTTCCCAACCTCAATCCGCTTGGCAAGTCGCCCGTTGTGACGATTCGGGTGGGAAAGCCAGTCGAGCTGAAATACGACTCACTAGAGGCCGATACTGAGCGGATCATGCATGCAATCGTTGCGCTGCTGCCGCCAGAGGCTCGACAAACGTACGAACCCTCAGAGGAGGAGATCCGGCGGGCATTGCCTGCCGGTGTCGAGGATGTAGATCCAGGCCACGAGAAGTCGCGACGCCCAGGATCTGACTGAAGCCTTCGGGGACTGCCTCGTTGACCGAACTTACAGCCGGCCGGCCTCGGTGATGCGCTGAAGGAACTGCTGTGTTCGTGGTTGGCGGGGGGACCCAAAGAGTTGCTCGGGCGGCCCCTCCTCCAAGATGGATCCTTGGTCGAGAAAGCAGATCTTGGTACTGACCTCTCTCGCAAACCCCATTTCATGAGTGGCCATCAGAATGGTCATTCCTGAGTCCTTGAGTTCGCGAATGATGTTGAGCACCTCGCCGACAAGTTCAGGATCTAACGCGGAGGTGATTTCGTCCAACAACAGCAGGTCTGGTTCTGAGGCCAGAGCACGGACGATGGCGACGCGCTGTTGTTGACCGCCCGAGAGCTGGTCTGGCCGGACATGGGCCTTGCCCTCGAGGCCAAAGCGGGCCAAGAGTTCAAGTGCGTGCTGATTGGCCTCCTCAGTTGGCTTGCCGTGCACCACCCGAGGTCCGAGGGTGATGTTCTTGAGCACGGTCATGTGAGGAAACAGATTGAATGACTGAAAGACCATCGCTATTCGCTTCCGCAGCTGATTCTCATCCACGTGGTGTCCGGTAATTTCCTGACCGTCGAAGAAGATCATCCCCGAATCGACGCTTTCGAGGCGATTGACCGTTCGAAGCAGCGTGGACTTGCCAGATCCGGAGGAGCCAATGAGACAGACGACAGCGCCACGGTTCAGTTGGAGATTGATTCGGTCGAGAACGAGCGAATCGCCGTAGCTTTTCGAAAGTTCCCGAATGTCGAGAAACGAGTCGGTGGTGGCAGTCATCGGCCTGCGCCTCGCTCCTGTCGCCGCATCAACCAGTCAGTGAATCGTGCCAAGGGGATCGTTGCGAGCAAAAAGCACGACGCAGAGACGAGATAGGCGGTGTAGTTGAAGTTGCCTGCAGCATCGATTTGGGCCCGGCGCATTGCTTCCATCGGCCCCAGGATCGATACCAGCGCAGTGTCCTTTTGGAGTGAGACGAAGTCGTTCAGTAGGGGAGGAACCACTCGGCGGATCGCCTGCGGCAAGATGACGTAGCGCATGGACTGAGCGCTCGTGAGTCCGATTGAACGGGCGGCAGCTCGTTGACTTGGATGGATTGACTCGATACCAGAGCGGTAGACCTCGGCGACATAGGCGCCGTAGCTGAGCACAAGGGCCGCAACGCCCCAGAAAACCGGGTCACTCGTGACGCCCTGAAGCTTGAGCGACGGGACGCCCAGGCCGAGCAGGTAAATCACCAGGATCGTTGGAACACCTCGGAAGACGTCAACATAGAGCGTTCCCAGAAGCCGGAAGGGGAGAAGTGCCGGGCCCGGAAGTGCCCGGACCACAGCGACGACCAACGCGAAGACCAAGATGATCACCTCGGCGATGAGGAACATCTTGACGTTGAGGCCAAATCCACGGATCACCTCAGGCAACGCCCGTTCGAAGGCTCGCTGGGAGAGAAACTGGCGCTTGAACGCTGGCCAACCAGAACTGTTGACCACAGCAAGAATGATCGCGCCAAACACCAGTGCTGTGGACAGCGAGGCAATGGCTGCCGGTCGTATCTGGCTCGGAGGTGCGGAAGACGCGGCCCCTGTGTCGGCGCCAGTTTCCCGGGTTTGCGAAGTTGGTGTACCTGGCGAAGCAGGTGTCACAGGCTCGGCGATCTCAGCGCTACGGGAGGTTCAGTGCTCAATAGCGTGAGGGAGCTACTTGAGAACCGGGGCGCCAGCCTCTGCGAGGTAGGTTTCGGCGAGTTTGGCCAGAGTTCCGTCAGCCTTCAGATTCGCGATTGCCTCGTTCACGCACCCAGTGAGCGGCGAACCCTTTTCGAGGGTGGCTCCGAACGAGTCCGTTGCTGTTCCTTCGGCGTTGGGGAATTGGCCAACGATCACGCCCTCATCGAGCTCGGCAGTGGCGATGTAGAACCCTGTTGGCAGATCGACAACGATTCCATCGACCTGACCATTGGTGAGTGCCGAGGTTGCGTCGGCAGTGTTGTTGAACACCTGCGGCTCAGTGTTCGGGCTGATCACCGTGGTGACTGCCTCAAGGCTGGTGGTGCCAACCTGCACGCCAATCTTTGCGTCCTTCAAATCGGCGATTGAGGTGGCGCCGTCGATCGGGGAACCTTTCACGGTTACTAGCGCCTGATTGAGGTCGAGGTACGAGTCAGAGAGATCCACCGCTGACTTGCGTTCCTCCGTGATCGACACCTGGTTCAGGTCGAAATCAAACTTCTTGTCGCCGGGAGCGTACGCAGTGTCGAATGCCACAGTTACCCATGACACGTTGTCCTTCTCGATTCCGAGTTGGTCCGCGATGGCATACCCGACGGCGGACTCGTATCCCTTACCATTCGTTGGGTCGTCCTCACTGAACCACGGGTCATACGCAGGGGAGTCGGTGCCGATCACGAGCTTCCCATCGGTCTTCAGCGGCGGCGCCGCCAGATCGCAATCCGTCGCAGCTGCTGAGGAAGTGGATTCAGTATCATCAGCGCAGCTTGCGAGTGCAGGAGTGAGCAGCAACGCAGCGATGGCGAAGGAAATTCGGGTTGAGATCATGTAGTGCTCCAGTGACGATTCGGTTTCCTCAACCTAGTCAATGCGGCATCGCTGGCCGAGTTTTGGAATCGGATCTTTCTCGCCTAAATCCTCAACTCCTTCCACAGGGCTGCCGATTGGAAGATTGTGACCACGAACGATCGTCGAACACGACGTACCCCGAAGGAATTGATCAAAGTCGTCGTGCCGCTTCTGTTGGTGTGGACGATCGGCACCGGCGTGCTGTTGCTGGTTGCGTCTCAGCCCGATGACCGCATCGCAGCCATGCTTTTGGACCCGAGCTTCTCGCTGGGCAACGTGTGGTACACCGGACTGATCTCCAACCTTGGAATCCTTGGGTGGACGACAGCGGTTGTCTGCGCCCTGACCGGGAGCTGGTTGTGCGGCCTTGGGGGACGACTCAAGGCGCGTCGCTTCCTGTTCAGCGGAAGCATTGTGGGAGCAGTGTTCCTGTTCGATGATCTCTTTCAGTTCCACGCCATCTTGGTTCCAGCAGAAATTGGAATACCAAAGGCAATCGCCGAATCGGCGCTCGTTGCCATTGCAGTGTGGTGGACCGTGAGCAACCTCCGGGAAATTGGCCGGACGCATACGCACCTGCTGCTGGCAGCTGGCGTAGGGCTCTGCGGCTCCTTTGTGGTCGACATCCTGATTGATCCTGCTCCAGGCAACCTCTGGCTTGTTGCGGAGGATGGCGCAAAATTCCTCGGAATCCTTGCCTGGGCAACCTACTTCGTAGTGACTGCTCGGGATATCTGCCGGTCGGTGTTCACTGAAGCACTCATGGTGTGGCCCGATGAGGCGTACGACGAAGTATTTGGCGCCGGGGCATATGAGCAACGTTTGCTCAGCACGGAGAGCCCAGCGAAGGTCTAATGCGCCGTCACCCGTTCGCGTGCGCCGTTCAAGGCAGCGCACAGCCCAACCTGTCTTGTGGAGTTTGTCATGTCGCTTGAGTCGCCCCGATGCCCAACGTGTTCAGCCTCACTTGGTCGGACATCGACCGGAGACCTCGATACGTGGGAATGCCCAGCCCAACATGGCTTTGCACTCACCATGAGTGAGGCCTACGGCCAGCTCCAAGACGATGAGATCGCGCTTGCGTGGAAGCAGGCTCGCGAAGGGACTGCGCCAGACCTGCCAGCCGCATGCCCCATGTGTCATGTCGCGATGCGGCGCATTGATCTGGCGTTCGATTCAGACGAAGCGCTTGAGGAATCGCCGGGTGATACCGAGAACCTGGGAGCGATCGCAATCGACGTCTGTGTGGATTGCCAAGTGTTCTGGTTCGACAACGATGAGTTCGATCAGTTGCCTCGAGACCTTGAGAACGCCGCACCAAGCCAGGAGGAACTGCGGGTGGTGGCTGAAGGGGTCGCTGCGCTCTCCAGCGCAATCGATGAGGCTGAGGCGGCCCGCGCTGCCCAGTCGATCGACGGTCGGATTGACTCCATGCTTGATCGAAGCCCAGCACTGCGCCGAGGTTTGGAATCAGTGGTCGGTAGATTCATCAACGTCCCGGACATCGGGGAGCTGCCTGCTCGGCGAACTGAGTTCACCGAACGCTCGCACTATTGATTCACTACTGACCCAGCTGGTGGGCGAGTGTTGATTCGAGTTCCTGTACGACCTCGACTCGGTTGCCACCTGGATCCCTGGTGAAGCCCCTGCCGGTGCCAAAGAGTGCAGGGGCCTCCTCCCAGGGATGGCCACCCGAGATGCAACGGCTCGCAATGGTCGCTACGTCTGGCACTGCGAGTGCTAGATGCGCATCGTGATGGGCGAGTGTCTCGCGCTCGGAAATGTGAATCTCGAATTCCGAACAATGAAGCCAAGCGCCAGGGCGTCCACTGAGGCCCTGGCGCGGCATCTGCTGGAGGTCGAACACGGAAGACCAGAACTCCGCCGTAGCCTCGGCGAGGCCAGTTGGAACAACCAGATTCACGTGATGGATTCGCATCGAAGCAGTGTATTGCGGCCCACTCCGCTGCAGTCCTTCGACTCGCCGCCGGACTAGTGCCCTCCGCCTCCAGCGGGCATTTCAACCTCGCCTGCTTGGAACAGACCGAGTGCACCTTTGCCGACGTTGGCGAACTTGTGCGTGACGATGGGATACAGGCCGGCCTCGGCGAAGCTGAACTCGACAAATCCACCTTGAGCGGGTTGTAGATCGAGGACCTGGGAGCCGCCTTGACGGGCATCGGGTCGAAGAAGGTAGGTGCCTTCTTTCCAGGACGTGTCAAAGATGGTGCCGACGATGTGGAATGCCGAGTTTTCGCTTGGGCCGTCGTCGATCACCCACACCCGAACTCGCTCGTTGGGCTCAACTCGAATGGGCTTGAACTTGTACTGGTTGTAGTAGCCGTTGAAGACCACGGCGTCATGGTTCTCGCCGAGCATCTTGGTAAGGTCGCCTTCTTTGCCGTTGGCCCCGAGGTAGAGCTCAGACTGCACAATCACGTACTCGTGATCCACTGGAGCCAGTTCAGGTGGATCG
This sequence comes from Acidimicrobiaceae bacterium, assembly GCA_003514205.1. Classification (GTDB taxonomy): domain Bacteria; phylum Actinomycetota; class Acidimicrobiia; order Acidimicrobiales; family Microtrichaceae; genus UBA11034. The sequence continues at coordinate 1,044 of DORQ01000135.1, read as the reverse complement.
ATGATGATTGCGCCATACATGCCATTGCCGATGTGGTGCAGCGCAGGGGCCGTCCCGCAGTGATACATGAATGCTCCTGCGAAGTCTGCTTTGAACTGGTAGACCAGGCTCTCTCCAGGCTTGATGGAGCGCATCTCGTCATTCCAAGCGACTTTGGATGCGTGGAAGTCGATGGAGTGCTCGATCTTGCCGTCGTTGATGAGCGTGACATTGAACAGGTCACCAACCTTGCCTCGAAGAATCGTCCCAGGGACTTTTCCGTCGAACGTCCACATCATCTGGGTCACTCCTGGAGCTACTTCGACCTCCTTTTCTATGGCGTGCATTTCGACATCGTGAACGGTTCCGCCTGGAGCTGGGGCGAGGGTCGGGTCATATGGTGTCCAGTCGGCCGCGGGTTCGGCCTTCGGGTCAATTGTTGCGCCGGTGGAGGCGAGCTCTGCTGGTGCTGCAGCTGTTGCAGTTCCAGCACCCGCGGCTGTGGCCACGTTGATCTTCATTGTCATGCCTGACTCCTTGTGGCCTGGCACTGTGCACCAGGCCTCAGTCGAGGCCTCGAACGGCCCAACTGAGATGGTCTCGCTCGCGCCCGGGGCGAGCATTTTGGTGCCTTCTGTGCCTCCGACCTTGAGGTCGTGTTCCATCTTCCCGTCGTTCTTGACGGTGATAGTCAGTTTCTGACCGAGCTCAGCGTCGATTTGAGCGGGAGTCACGGCGAACTCAGTGAGTGTCACCGAGACCTCCTTGACGGTCACCTCAGGCGCGGAGCCGGCCGAACCCGCTCGTGGAAACCAAAGGCCTATCACTGCCAACAGCAAGGCCATGCTGGCGAGGCCGACGCCTGCCACCCAGGCAGTTGCGCTCACGTTCGCTGAGCGCTTGGTTGTTTCGGTCATTCCATTCCCCTTCTGCGATGAATCTCATCTCTTACATGATCCTATAGTCATTGACTATGCAACAGGGAATAAATGCCATTCCTTGGAACGAAAGGAGTGAGGGAGCGCGCGAGACAAGGAGTGGGAGGGAGGGAGGGCAGGAGTGGGA
>DORQ01000018.1:4884-5300 GCA_003514205.1 Acidimicrobiaceae bacterium | reverse complement strand
CGAACAGTCGCCGTCTGGATCACCGCGTGCAGCGTGGTCGCGTTCAGCTGGTTGGCGCTCGCTATTGGGAGCTACGACACACTTCATACTGGGCAGGCCGAGGTGACTGCTGCGGTCGATGCACTCCTCGATACCTCAGACCCAGGGGACGGGGGAGCGCCGGTGCTGGTGAGCAATGTGGGCGCCTTTGGCCGGTTCGACTGGCGAAATTCACTATCGGGACGCCAGCTCCGGGCGACAGATGGGGTGGCACTTCCCGAACTTGACCAGCGTCTGAGAGACGCAGGGATCCAAGAGTTCATATTCGCCTACGGCATCGGCTTTGGTGGCGAGGTTGGTGATTTCGAGTCCTATGAGCTGGGCGCTGAGATTCCGCGCACTGTTGGTGGGTATCGCTTGTACGTGCTTCACCTTCG
>DORQ01000018.1:4457-4698 GCA_003514205.1 Acidimicrobiaceae bacterium | reverse complement strand
AAAGCCCCAGCGAGTGAGGATTCTCGAACGGGTGTTCGTGATGCCGATGTAGCGGGTAGGCTCTCACCGTGGCCGACAAGATCGTCATTCGTGGTGCCAAAGAGCACAATCTCAAGAACGTTTCCTTGGAGCTTCCCCGAGACAAGCTGATCGTCTTCTGCGGACTCAGCGGATCGGGGAAATCCTCGCTCGCGTTCGACACCATCTACGCGGAGGGTCAACGGCGCTATGTCGAGTCGCT
>DORQ01000018.1:916-4338 GCA_003514205.1 Acidimicrobiaceae bacterium | reverse complement strand
TATGTCGAGTCGCTCTCGGCCTATGCGCGTCAGTTTCTGGGACAGATGGACAAACCCGATGTCGAGATTATCGAGGGCCTATCGCCAGCGATCTCCATTGACCAGAAGTCAGCCTCCAGAAATCCACGTTCAACAGTTGGCACGGTGACCGAGGTCTACGACTACCTCCGCTTGCTGTACGCGCGGATCGGAATTCCCCATGATCCTGAGACTGGTGAGGCACTGGTGCGCCAGACGCCCCAGCAAATCGTGGACAAAGTTCTCGCGCTCGATGAAGGCTCTCGTTTTCAAGTGCTGGCGCCGGTGGTTCGCGGCCGAAAAGGTACCTACGAGCAGCTCTTCCTTGACTTGTCCAAGCAAGGGTTTGTCCGGGTTCGGGTAGACGGCGAGGTGCACGAGCTTGCATCCATCACCAACGGAGAGGGACTCGATCTCGCTCGCTACGAAGTTCACAACATCGACGTTGTGGTTGATCGACTTGTCCTCCGAGAGGGAATCGACCGACGGCTCACCGAGTCGATGGAGACTGCACTCCAACTTGGCGAGGGTGTGGCCCAGATCGAGTTGATTCCCAAGGATGGCGAGTCGGAGCTGTTGACCTTCTCCGAGAAGCTGTCTCGCCCCTCCGATGGCAAAAGTTTCGAAGAACTGGCCCCGCGCAACTTCTCCTTCAACTCTCCATATGGGTACTGTCCGACCTGTCAGGGGCTGGGCATGATGTTCGAGGTCGATCCCGAACTCGTGGTGCCCAACTCTGATTTGTCGATTGCGGAGGGGGCGATTGCCCCATGGGCTGGGGGTCACGCCAAGTACTTCCATCGGCTCCTTGAATCCACCTGCTCGCAGTTCGATATCGACGCGAATGCCGCATGGTCCGCGCTGGAAGCAGATGAGCAGAAGCTCATGCTGTACGGCGTTGAAGATGGCAAGGTCTCGGTGAAGTTCCGAAATCGCTACGGAAGAACACGCACCTATTCGGCCAGCTACGAGGGTGTGATTCCGTATCTCAAACGACGGCACTCCGAGGCAGAGACTGATTCGACCCGCGAATCCATTGAGGGATACATGCGCCAGGTGCCGTGTCACGTGTGTGATGGCGCCCGCCTCAACCCGTTCGTGCTGGCTGTGACCGTCGCCGGCCACAACATCTTCGAGCTGTGCAGTCTGCCGATCGGCGATGCCCGTGAGCTGATCGTGAACCTCGATCTCGAAGAGCGCGAAATGAAGATTGCCGATCGGGTTCTGAAGGAGATTGATGCTCGGCTCAAGTTTCTCTGCGATGTCGGCCTCACCTATCTCAACCTGCACCGTTCGGCAGCGACCCTTTCTGGTGGCGAAGCACAACGGATTCGGCTCGCGAGCCAAATTGGGTCGGGCCTCGTCGGAGTGCTGTATGTGCTCGATGAGCCATCAATTGGGCTTCACCAACGCGACAATCACAAGCTGATCGAGACGCTTGTCTACCTGCGCGACATTGGCAATACCGTCATCGTGGTCGAACACGACGAAGACACCATCAAGGTGGCCGACCATGTTGTAGATATCGGTCCGGGCGCTGGAGAACACGGTGGAGAGGTCGTATATGCCGGGTCATTCGCTGGGCTGCTGAAGAGCCGAAAGTCGATCACGGGCCAATACCTCTCGGGAAAGAAGTTCATTCCTGTTCCTGCGGTTCGTCGCGAACCGAATGGGGAATGGATCACCATCACTGGCGCACGAGAGAACAACCTGCAGAACCTTGACGCAAAGATCCCGCTTGGCGTGTTCATTGCGGTGACTGGTGTCAGTGGATCGGGCAAATCCACCTTGATCAACGACATCTTGTTGCGATCGCTGATGCAGCGAATCTATGGGTCAAAAATCCCACCTGGCCACCACAAGAAGATCACCGGAATCGAACAGCTCGACAAGGTGATCAACATCGACCAGTCTCCGATTGGCCGAACTCCAAGATCGAACCCGGCCACCTATACCGGGGTGTTCGACAATATCCGCAAGCTCTTCGCACAAACGAACGAGGCCAAGGTTCGTGGGTATCTTCCGGGCCGGTTCAGCTTCAACGTGAAGGGTGGACGCTGCGAGGCCTGCGCCGGAGATGGAACCATCAAGATTGAGATGCACTTCCTGCCTGATGTCTATGTGCCCTGCGAAGTGTGCAAAGGGAAGCGCTACAACCGCGACACCTTGGAGATCCTGTTCAAGGGCAAGAACATCGCCGATGTGCTGAACATGCCGGTAGAGGAGGCTGCCACGTTCTTTGAGAATCAGCCGAATATCGCTCGACACATGCACACGCTCGTTGACGTTGGTCTGGGCTATGTTCGACTTGGGCAGCCGGCGACGACGCTGTCTGGTGGTGAAGCGCAGCGAGTGAAGCTCGCGTCTGAACTCGCGAAGCGGTCCACTGGCCACACGATCTATCTCCTTGACGAGCCAACGACTGGTTTGCACTTCGAAGACATTCGCAAGCTCCTCGGGGTGCTATCCCGCTTGGTCGATCAGGGCAATACCGTGCTGGTCATCGAGCACAATCTGGACGTGATCAAGACAGCTGATTGGATTGTTGATCTTGGGCCAGAAGGGGGCAGCGGCGGCGGGCTGATCATTGCGGAAGGTACCCCCGAGGCTGTCGCAGCCGTGCCAGCAAGCCACACCGGCCAGTTCCTGGTGCCATTGTTGACACCATGATCGCCGTCTCGACTCAAGCAGAGTCTTTCGTTGTGCCCGGATGGCTGTGGGTTGCATTCCTCCTCGGCATCACCGTCATGCTGCTGGCCGACTTGTTTTTGATTCACAACGACGCGCATGAGGTCACCATTCGTGAGGCAGCGATCACCAGTGCGATTTGGGTGGCGATTGGGCTGTCGTTCTCGTTGGTGCTGTGGGCCATTTTGGATGGCTCTGCCGCCACCGAATACTTGACCGGCTACGTCATCGAGAAGTCACTGTCAGTCGACAATGTCTTTGTGTGGGCCGTCGTGTTTCAGTATTTCGCTGTTCCCCCGAAGTACCAGCACCGAGTTCTCTACTGGGGAATCTTTGGAGCGCTCGGCCTCAGGGCGATGTTCATCTTCATCGGCGCTACAGCGCTGGAGTCGCTCGACTGGATGACCTTCCTGCTTGGTGGATTCCTGATCTTCACAGCTGTAAAGGTTGTGATGCAGGAGAGCGATGAGATTCACCCTGAGCGAAACCCAGTCCTGAAGCTCGTCCGAAGACTGGTTCCGGTGTCTGCGGAGTACCACGGACAGAAGCTGTTCGCGCGGGTGGATGGTGCCAGATTCGCCACGCCACTGTTCGTGGTGTTGATCATGATTGAGGTGACCGATTTGGTGTTCGCCGTGGATTCAGTGCCAGCCATTCTGGCCGTGAGTCGCGACCGCTTTGTCGTGTTTTCCTCAAACGCAATGGCGATCTTGGGC
>DORQ01000018.1:512-688 GCA_003514205.1 Acidimicrobiaceae bacterium | reverse complement strand
CATTCTTGCCTTTATTGGCGTCAAGATGATCCTGTCGCGGTGGTATGAGATTGACACGTTGGTGTCATTGCTGGTGATCGCGCTCGTGCTGACCATCGCAGTCGTTGCGTCGCTTCGCGCGACGCGCAGCCTCGGCTCAACGAGTCCGAGTGGTGGAGAATCGGATCCCCCCTCCG
>DORQ01000018.1:0-330 GCA_003514205.1 Acidimicrobiaceae bacterium | reverse complement strand
AACGAGGCTGAACGATGACCATTTCTCGGATCATCCTGGGTGTCGATGGGTCACCGAGTTCGTCCCGTGGCACGATTCACGCTGCGGAGCTCGCTGCAGGTCTTGGATGCCCAGTTCTGGCCCTCCATTGTTTCGAGCCGCTGTCGCTGCTCGGCAAGGTAGCTCCTCCGGTGGATTTCCTTGCGCTGCGTTACCAAGCAGAGCGACTGCTTCGGGAGGAGTGGACCCAACCGCTGGTGGATGCGGGCGTGGAGTTTGAGGCACGTCTCCTTGAGGGAACTCCAGCCCAAGTGCTTCTTGACGCTGCAGCAGCGGAGGTTTCGCCTGTGG
>DORQ01000341.1:364-2505 GCA_003514205.1 Acidimicrobiaceae bacterium | reverse complement strand
GCGGGCACCATGACCCACGACTACAAACGCAACGGGACCGTCGACCTGTTCGCCGCCATGAACATCGCCACCGGCGAGGTCATCACCGGCCTCAACAAGGGCCACACCGGCTCCGACATCCTGCGCTTCTTCAAACAGATCGACGCCGCCGTGCCCCGCGGACTGGGCGTCCACGTCGTCCTGGACAACCTCTCAGCCCACTCCACCCCTGAGATCAAGAAATGGCTCGCCCACCGCGATCGACGCCGCTGGCACCTCCACTTCACACCAACGTCCAGCTCCTGGCTGAACCTGATCGAGCGATGGTTCAAACAACTCACCGACCGACGCCTACGCCGCGGCACCTTCACCAGCGTCACCGAGCTCTCCGAAGCGATCACCACCTGGGCCCAACACTGGAACACCGACCCCAAACCCTTCATCTGGAAAGCCACAGCCGAAGACATCATCACCAAAGTCCAACGAGGCCGCGACACCCTCCGCCAGATCAATTCACAGACGGACCACTAGCGATGCTTGCCCACCTGTACGTACTATGCTCGAAATGTGAATTCACAAAAAAGGCTGGTGGTGCACTATCAACATCCACGGGCGATTGTTTGATAATGTGCGTGGCGGGATAGCCACTACCGGTCTGGATCATTCATCACACCACCATAGTCCGGGTCGCCTGCTTTGCTTGAGGAGTACTTTTGCCACACGAACATCTCGGTTCCGTCAGCTAGCGTGATAACAGTACCACGAAGGTTATACAGGGTCTTTCCATCTAAATCAGGATAGTTAAGGTTTGCGGCATAGCTCATATCACTAGCGGAGGTATGCTCAGTCACTGTCGAGCTCAGGGGATACAGCTCGCCCGTGTCTTTTCTTGAGGCTGAGGCAATCGTGAGCCTACTTATCATTTCGGGAAACCCATTGGTTTTGTGATCCCACACGCCATGGTTGTCCTGCGGGCCTGTGAAGAAGGCCGATCCAGCGGCAATCATCTTGGCATGCACAAGCAAGCTGGGGTTACCCGTTGCAGCCATTCGAATTGCGGTCAAATCCCGGTTCCAGCCCTGTATGAGCGGTGTGGTGGGTGCTGCCTTGATTGCATCTGGGGTTGCCTCAATCCCTATCCTATAGAGCTCTTCAGAGACTTCAGGGGTGAAGCCAGGGTCCACCAACGGGAGTGCGCTAGTAAGGTATTCAACATTCGCATCCGCCAGTACGGTCGCCGCCTTGGCGCGGACTTCTCGATCGAGCGCCACGAACTCTTCGAAAGTAAGCTTGGTAGCCTCTTGTACTATCTTCTGGTCGGCTGTCGTCATTGCGTTGAAGATGTCCGAAGTAGTGATGTCGGTTTCGTTAACAGGCGCAGCTGGCGCTGAAGCGTCTGGGGATGCAGCGGGTGTTGTCTCGACTGACGGGGTTTGCTCGGCGTTGGCGGGTGCAGTTACTGTCGCTGCCGGTGCGGGAATTTCTGTTGTACAAGCAGAGACGCCTGTAAAGCCCAGCGTGGCAACCGTTGCAATAGCGGGGATTCGGATTAGTTGTTCTCGTAATGTACGTTCGCGAATTCTCATGGCTAAGGTGTTTCTCCTCGTACGGTATGGCTACTAATCGGTTAACGTACTATGGTGAACGGTGTACACCATTTGCTTAGATTTGTCAACATATCTGTGCCTTAGCCTCAATACCGTTAAGTTAGGGCGGCTGGCGTGTAGGTCGTTTGGTGGGTGGGTTGGGGCCAGTGGTCGTGGTGGGCGCGTTTGACGTGCCATCTGGTGTATTTGCGTTTGACGACGCGCGGGTTACTGCGCCGACTGCGGGTGGGGTTGAGTCTGGCCAGCAGTTTGGCGATGAAGGTGCGCCATGAGGCGTGCGCGACGCGGGGTCGGTCAGGGGGGAAAATCGCCCGGGTGGGCGAGGGTTTGTCTGGTGATCCGGAGCGCGGCGACGAAGGAGACCCGGTCCGGATCGTGGCCGGCATGCCTTGCTGCTTCGGCCATGAGGGAGCGGATCGCGTAGTGGCAGCACAGGTGGCCCCAGATCTCCTGGCGGACCAGGTCGGGGGACTTGGAGCGCAGCACGGTGCGTGGTCCTCGCTGGTGGGTCTTGAGCTCGTCGAAGGCGACCTCGATCTCCCACCGCTGGGTGTA
>DORQ01000341.1:0-345 GCA_003514205.1 Acidimicrobiaceae bacterium | reverse complement strand
GATCGCGTAGTGGCAGCACAGGTGTCCCCAGATTTCCTGGAGGACCAGGTCTGGGGATTTGGAACGCAGGACGGTGCGCGGGCCTCGCTGGTGGGTTTTCAGTTCATCGAAGGCAGATTCGATCTCCCAACGCTGCACGTAGGCTGCTGCCAACTCGGCGGCGCTGACCTGCGTAGGGTCCAGGAGTGTGGTGAACAGTCGGTATGTGCCCGCGTGGGGGCGACCGTCGTCGATGGTGTAGTCGATCACCCGTACCCGCATGGGATCCCGGTTGCGCTCCGAAGCGGGGGTGGCTCGGCGCAGGTCGGCCAGCCATGACCCGTCACTCAGATCGCCCACATGGAC
>DORQ01000329.1:11390-12177 GCA_003514205.1 Acidimicrobiaceae bacterium | reverse complement strand
CGGGTGGAGCTGGTGGCGGCGGGTACGGCGGACCGAGCATCGCCCTTCTCCAGAAAGGCGCTGGCGGGATCACCATCCCTGGTGGCAGCTACATCACGAACAACGTGAGTATCGGCAGTGGCGGAAGCGGCGGAAGCGGCGGAAGCGGCGGACCAAACGGCGGTTTGGCAGCCAAGCAACATTCTGCCTGACACAACTGGAACTAGTCCGCTCAGGCAGGCTCAACTGAATCGAAGTCTCTGAAAGGTAGCAACATGGTACGACTAATGAGGCAACATCGTTCGCAACAAGGTTCGACTCTGCTTGTACTGCTAGTTCTTGTGGTGATCCTTGGGTTGCTCTTCGGTTCGGTGCTCGGCTTCGCAACAACAAACAACAACTCAGTTCGCGCCTACCGCTCCCTGAGAGCCTTCCGCTATGCCGGCGATGGCGCTATCAAGGCCGCAGTCAACTGGGCAAAGGATCAGCCCACCGTTGGACGTGATCCGAGCCTGAATCCTGGCGACCCAGCTTGCATTCGCCATGTAGCGACCGACCTCGGAAACCTGACAGTCGATTGCGCGGCCAAGCCCGGTGGCGGCTCCGGCAAACCCGCCGAGCCGGGGCTCGTGCCACCTGAGGCCCTCCTCCTCTTAGGCACCAGACAAAACCAGCCTGGCCCATACAACGTTCCAGATTGCAAGGGATGGTGGGAAACTACCACTGGGTGGTTCAAGAGTGGCGTCGACCCGGATGCAACCGGACCGTATGAGGCCTCAGGCAGGTTCGAACGGAGAAGGGGGCTCGG
>DORQ01000329.1:0-11247 GCA_003514205.1 Acidimicrobiaceae bacterium | reverse complement strand
CGAACGGAGAAGGGGGCTCGGATTTGCCAATGCAACCTGCGATACCGAGCGAACCCGAACCCGAACCAACTTCGCCGTGCAGGGCGATCTCGTAGCGGCTGGCCGCATTGAGGTCGCTGACGCCGGGACCGTATCAGTCAGTGGCCAGACCCGCGCCCGGGCTGGGTGCAACGGTGGCGGGCTGGTCTGCACCACGCCAGTAAATCGCGCTGATGGAACGCCGCAGGACACCGATCCAGCGAGGCCAGTCACACCAGGCGTTAACCCCATGGATATCAAACCCGCATGGGAGTCAGTGGCGTTCCAACAGGACGGGTCTTTGAGGCCCGGGGCGTACCTTCCCGATCGAAACACAGCGTACGTTTGGAACCCCGGAACAATCTCTACAGACCCCAATATTCCCCATGGCCTCGTTGCTAGTGCTAGCTGCGCCGGTACCGGCGCGACAATGGTGTTTTTGCCGGGCCGGTACCAGAGCTCCCAGAGCCTCAACCAATACACGACGGCCAGTGGATGTAGCGGAGTGACATTCTGGTTTGCTCCAGATCCGGGCCCAGACCGCTTGTTGCTCACTGACGACGATCACACTGGAGCCTTCTATTTCGACCTTAGATCTGGCGCAGCAATCGGCTGCAATCAAATGGCCGCGAAGGTTTCCCGATGGTGCATCGGGGGATCAAATTCGAGCAACATACGGATTGTCACCGGCACCCCGAAAGACTGGAGCCCGCTCGGGTCTGCAAGCCTCAGTCCTCCTGATGTCGGTGATACCCGACCACGGCTCGCAGTGACCGTCGACAGTGCGTCGACAGTGGACAGTGACCTCTCAGTTTCGTGGTTCACCCCGGAAGGCGCCAAGAAGATTGGAGACGGGAATGTCGCCAAGTATCGACCATGTTCGGTGTGGATTTTCACCTGCACCTCCTTCAATCGTTCGATCCGAGTGAGGGACCTTCAGACAAAGGTAACGGGGCCTCCCATCGACACAGTCGGCGCTCCGAAAGGCAAAATCTTCGTAGACGTTGCTTACAGCCTCGAGAACGCTACGTACCTCGACATTCCGACCCTCTCAATCGCCGCAGTCACTCAGGACTCGGGCGAGCGCGATTGCGGTGCCTACACGCTAGCCAAAGGCGGTGGGTTCTCCGGAGTTACACCATCGACATATACCTTCAGCGACGCGCAAGCAAAGCAGTTGGCGGACACGTGTGGAAGTGCCGACCTGATCAATGGCTATGAACTCACCATGAAGACCACCGGCGACTACCTCAACGGGGGATTCTCCGGTCAAATCCCGCAGGTGTGGCTGGATGGAGTCCGAATTCGCTACGACAGCGCACAAGGCGCAAAGTTCCCCATAGCGCAGTCAGGATCCAACCAAGCGGCCTGGCGCGACTGTGATCCAAAGAAGCCCGGGGGACAGCTCATTTTTGGAGGCGAGTCGCACGTCTATGTTGCTGACGGCAGCCTCGAGGTTTGTGCTGGCCCATTCCCGACCGCACCAGAGGTGCACCAAAGCACGGGGATTTTTGCTCTTCCCGAAGTCGCGTCTCTCCGACCATCCTCAGTCACTGACGGTGGATTCGGACCCTCCGAAGCAGGAAATGGCAACGGATTTCAATCTGGCGCCAATGCGGCGCTCATCGATGACCGCACCAACGTAGAGGCCACCAACACAGCGAAGCTGTCCTACAGCTGCAATCCCCCGTGGTACCAGATTGGAATCTGCGGACAAACCCTTGAACGTCGGGCCAACATCACCATGACACCCTATTCCGCGCCGAACGGCTACCGAATCAAACGCATTGACGCCCGTGTCTCCTATAACCCCAAGAACCAGGGCTGCTCGTTCCTGTGGTCCTGTCCCGGCGCTTCGCCACAGCTTCGACTCCCCCGCTGCACGCTCGACCTGCCCAAAAACCCCGACCGCGGGTCGCTCCAGGTTGGCAACACTGAGCTACTCCGGCTCTACGACTACAACGTTAAGGACTGCTACAGCCCAACAGACCTTCTCAATTCGCAGCAGTTTGTATATGCCGCTCGAGCCAATGGAGGTGCTGCATGGCCCACGTACAATGACAGCCTGGACGGCGTCGAGCTACAAATCACGCTAGAGCCCACCGGATCAGCAGCCATGCTCATTCCACAGTCTGGATGCGTTGTCGCGTACCCGAATTACAACGGGGGTCAAGGCAATCCCGATTGCGCACTTCTCCGTGCAGAGACCGCTGACTTCGCTGACAACTGGACGTTGCCGTGGCAGGGCTCGGAAGGAAAGTGGACTGGCCGATTTGGAGTCCAAGGCAGCGTCTACGCCCCAAGTTCCGCTGTCGAGATCGACGACACGGATTACGCGTACACACTCGCCACCAGAGGTGCCATATTGCGCCACCTGCGCGTTTCAGGCTGGGGAGCCCGGCCAGGCTTCAGCGGACCTGCGTTCGGAGGCAACGTCGACAAGACCCCCGTAGCGCGGGAGGCCACATTCACAGCATGCACACAAAGCGCCCTCCGTCTGGCCGCCAACTTGGCCTGCAACGCTGGACAAGGAGACAAGATCATCACGCGATCTGGAGTTCGCTTTGAGCCTGATGCGTCGGGGCTAGCGCGAGTACCGAACCATGTCTGGTGGTCTACCGATCAATAACGGCCAACGAGTTCAGCAGCAAGCTGGAACGGTCGAGGGCGGTTCATGCAATACACGTGAAGACCGGGAGCGCCGCCTGCGATAAGAGCTTGGCACATTTCGATGAAATGCTGTTCGATGATGTGAACTCTGTCCTCCAGTGCAGCGCCCTCAATTTTGGCCGCCAATTCTTCAGGAAACATCACCCCGTTCATTTCCGCGAATCGGCGCACGGTCGCCGGATTGTTCATGGGCATCACCCCAGGGAGCACTGGCTTGGAGCACCCCAGCGAGGCCAGGTCGTCACACATCTTGAAGTAGTCGTCAGCATCGAAGAAGAACTGTGTAATTCCAAAATCAGCGACGTCCAATTTCTCGGCAACTCGTCGGCGATCCTCAGCCAACGAGGTTGACCGAGGATGACCTTCGGGAAATGCCGCCACCGCAATTGCCATGTCGTGACGAGCGGCGATGAGCTCCACAAGCTCAGAGGCGAATTGGAAATCGCCTCTGAGCGGTGAACCATCTGACGGCGGATCACCAGCAAGGGCCAGCACGTTTGCAATACCAGACTGCGCGTAGTCGTCGAGAAGGTCCACAAGCTCCTGTCGCTGATGACCCATACACGTCAGGTGCGGCATTGCCGGAAAATCGAACCGTTGATTAATGGAAACGACGAGGTCACGAGTGGAGTCACGAGTCGACCCACCTGCACCATAGGTAACCGACACAAAATCTGGCCGCACGGGCGCCATCTGTTGCAGTGCTTCCTCGAGAGTCTCGAAGCCTTCGGGGGTCTTGGGCGGGAAGAACTCCGCCGACAGAGTGAACCCAGCAGCCAGCCTCTCTTCTATTCGCCCCGAACTCATGCCGACACCCCAGCAGATGTCGAAGCATCTCGACTAGTAGCGGCCTCAGCCGCGGCGACGCAGTTTGAGAGCAGCATTGAGCGCGTCATCGGCCCCACCCCACCGATGGTTGGTGACAGCCAACCAGCTACCTCCTCGACTTCAGCAGCCACATCAGATCGCAACGAACCCTCCCGGAAGGACACCCCAGCGGCGACAACAGTTGCGCCGGGGCTGACCATCTCGGCCGTAATGAGATCGGGGCAACCTGCCGCGGCCACAATCACATCGGCAGTCCGCGTCAGACCGCCAAGATCGGCTACGCCGGTATGGACCACGGTGACCGCAGCATTGCAGCCTGGCTGCTTCAACGTCAACAAGTTCGCCAGAGGTCGCCCTATGGTGAGCCCACGTCCAACGATCACCACATGTTTGCCGGCCACATTGATCCCGAAGTGATCAAGAAGCCTCACAATTCCTGCCGGCGTGCATGCTACCGGGGCAGGCTCACCCATGACCAGACAGCCAAGATTGAACGGGTGAAGCCCATCGGCATCCTTGGCGGGAATCACTGCCCCCAGGGCCGCCGAATAGTCGAGATGAGCAGGAAACGGATACTGCAGAATGAACGCGTGAACCTCTGGATCTTCATTGAGACTCTGAACCGACTCCATCACCTCCTCCTGCGTTGCAGTGGCGGGTAGACGAACGTCTCGCGAGTAGATGCCGAGTGCTTCCGCGTCCCGGTGTTTCATAGCGACATAACGCCGACTCGGAGCATCGTCTCCAACGAGAATAGTTCCCATGCCAGCTGTCACACCGGTTGCCGACAGCAATGCAGTTCGTTCCGACAACTCGGCGAGGACAAGGTTCGCGACGAGTTGTCCGTCGAGCAGTTGTGCAGTCATTCCCTCATAGTAGAGTCCGTGGGGTTGCCCTTCGAGTTGGACAACCCCACGCCGTTTACTCCGGAAGACATTTCGACATGGGAAGCTTGGGAGTTCAAAGGGGCTAGCGGTTCGAGAACTCGCGCTGTGGTCCCGTGCAGGGTCGTGCCCACTGGACCAGACGAGACTGAAAACCTACCCACTCAGGAGTGCGGAAGCTGCCCTCGTTCCGTTCAGTACTTTGCAGGCCGAGATCGGCCTCACAGGTCGAGCACTTGGCGAGATGTTCGACACGTTGAATGCAGTTTTCCGCCAATCGCTGTTGTTGGGTTGCAAGGCGGGGCTGGTCCGGTTGGGGCGTGTCGCGTTGGACGGGAACCCGAGGGAGGGAAATTCGTAGTTCTATGGCGGTATCCGACCCCGGTCCACAACCCAGAATCATGGGGCAAACGCATTCTCGACACCCTCAGGCGCACCAACGTCACCCCTCAAGGTTGCCCACTCGCCGCCTACACTCCGAAGATGCCATCTGGGGTCTACCTCTCACCTACTAGCGTCAACGACGCCATCGCTGCTGCGTTCCCGAGGGCAGCCACTGTCGCCTGCGTCGAAATCGAATCGACCACAGCACTTGTGAAACGAGATATTGACCCCCTGGAACACCGCCCAGGCGGATTCGTTTCTGGCCCGTCACAGTTCGCACTTGCCGACTCCGCTCTGTGGTACCTCACCTTCGGAGTGATCGACCGCATCGAACTGATGGCCCTCACCTCTCAGCTCGACATCACCTTTCTCCGCCCCGCCATCGGGTTAACGCTATGGGCACGAGCGGAGCTCCTCAGTGCTGGGACCAGAACAATCGTCGGTTCCGTCAAGCTGTGGTGCGACGAGCAGGCCGATCGACCCTGTTCGGTAGCCAAGGGTGCCTATGTCCTGCCGCGCGAAGGCCCCACCACATGACAGCAGCACCCACAATCAAGGTCGTAGCGTTCGATTTTGGCGGTGTCATCGTGAAGTGGGATCGCAGCGCCCTCCTGCGGCCCTTCTTCGACAGCGAGTCCGCGATGAACCAGTTCTTTGAAGAAGTCCTCACGCTTGAGGTCAACCTGCGATGCGATCTGAGCGTTCCACTCGCCGAAGTGGTCGCTCCGCTCATTGAGCAGCACCCGCATCATCGGCTCCCACTCGAAGCCTGGCGTGACCGTTGGATCGAGACGCTTCCCCATGAGATCCCCGGCATCGCGGAGCTCATCAACGACTGTCGAAACGCTGGCCTCACGCTCGCTGGGCTGTCCAACATCTCCGCTGAGACCTTCCCCCAGGTGCGTGAGACGTATGAGGTGTTTGATTCGCTCGACCACATCGTGATCTCCGGTGAGCACCACGTTGCTAAGCCTGACTTCGGGATCTATCAGATTCTCTGCGAGCAGGTTGGCCACACTCCAACGGAGGTGATCTTCTTCGACGACTCCCAGACAAACATCGACGCCGCGACCGCCTTCGGGATGCACGCCATGCTGTTCACCAGTGCCGACCAGGCCCGGCTCGATCTCATCCAGGCTGGAGTGTTACCGGGGTAAAAGCACCAGAGGCCTTGAATGCTCAGTGCTTGAAATGCTTAGTGCTTGAAGTGACGTTCCCCGGTGAACACCATCGCCAACCCAGCATCGTTCGCGGCGGCGATGACTTCCTCATCACGAATCGACCCACCGGGTTGAATCACCGCTGTGGCCCCGGCAGCAATTGCAGCGTCAAGTCCATCGCGGAAGGGGAAGAACGCGTCGGAGGCACAGGCGCCACCGACTGCGCGCCCGTCAGCCTTGTCCGCCGCAATACGCCCAGCATCACGACGGTTCTGCTGTCCTGCCCCGATCCCCACCGCGTGGCCGTCCTTCACCAACACAATCGTGTTCGAGGTCACCTGAGCCACGAGTTTCCATGCCAATTCAAGGTCGGCCCATTCACCCTCAGACGGGTGCCGTTCAGTGGCGACGGTCCATTCCCCTCGGGTCTTCAGTATCAAATCGGGGGTCTGCACGAGTAACCCTCCGTCGATCTGTCGGTAGCTCCACTCGGGGGCATGGGGAGCCTCCATGACCAGAACTCGCAGGTTTGGCTTCGTCGAGAGCACAGCGAGGGCCACTTCATCGATTTCGGGCACCACGAGGACCTCGGTAAACACCTCGATCAGTCGCTCCGCCTCAGCAACACCAAAGGGACGGTTCACCGCCACGATTCCCCCAAACGCGGAGATTGGGTCGCCCGCATGCGCTCGCTCATATGCGCTCAGAAGGTCCGCTGCGACTGCTGCGCCACAGGGGTTCCCATGCTTGATCACTACAGCCGTGGGGCCATCATGCAACGACCACACGAGTCGCCAGGCCGCGTCAGCGTCGAACACGTTCAGGTAGGACAACTCCTTGCCTTGCAGTTGCTTGCATCGATCCCATATGGAATTCCCGAAGGAATACCGACCTCCCACCTGATGGGGGTTCTCGCCATAGCGGAGGATGTCTTTCCGCTCGACGAGCAACTCAATTCGTTCGGGCAGCTCAGTGGTAGCGACGCTGGCATCGGCGCTGGCATCGGCGCTGGCAACGGCACCAGCACCGACTTCGCTGCCGGCAAGTTGCCCGTCGAACCAACGAAGGATCTCCGCGTCATAGGCTGCAGTATGTGCAAATGCCTTGCGTGCTAATCGCAGCCGAAGGCCATCGCTGAGCCGACCGGACCCAGCAATCTCCGCCACGATCTCGGGATAGTCGCCTGGATCGACGGCAATCCCAACGAACTGGTGATTCTTCGCAGCAGCACGAACCATTGCTGGACCACCAATGTCGATCAACTCGATCGACGGATCAGACGCGAACGGATACAGGTTCGCCACGACCAAGTCGATGGTGGGGATCTCGTACTTCTCAAGATCGGCGACGTGCTCAGGGTCGAGCCGGTCGGCCAAGATTCCGCCATGCACCTTGGGGTGCAAGGTCACCACACGATGGCCCAGCATCGCGGGGTACCCGGTGTGCTTGGCGACATCGGTGACAACCAGTCCAGCCTCCTCAAGCACACGAGCAGTACCACCGCTCGACACCAGCTCACAGCCTGCCTCGGAAAGATCCCGGGCAAACTCCACGATCCCGGTCTTGTCGAAAACGCTCAGCAACGCTCGCATGGCTGACTCTCCAGAAGTAAGGGGTCGGCGCACACCGACCGAATTGTGTCCACATAGAGGCGGCGTTCCACCACTTTGATTCGTTCGTGCAGCGAGGCTTCATCGTCGCTCGGAAGCACCGTCACCGCCTCTTGAGCAAGAATCGGACCCGCATCGACCTCAAGGGTGGCCACATGCACAGTGCACCCCGTGACCTTGACCCCATAAGCCAACGCGTCCCGAACCCCATGCCAGCCAGGAAATGAGGGCAGCAGAGCGGGATGAGTATTCAATATCCGACCAGGAAACGCCTCGTGCACCGGCTCAGCGAGCACCGTGCCAAACCCTGCCATCACCACCAGCTCGATCTCCGCTGCAACCAGCGTCTCGGCCACCAGCGAGCTGTAGGTGGCACGGTCAAAGCTCGGCCCGAACTCAGTTCGTTCGATGAGCTGACCGGCAACCCCGTGATCGGCCGCGATATCGAGCGCAGCGCACACCCGATCCGCGACCACGAGTTCAACGTCAATGCCAGCATTGAGGATCGCGTCGAGAAGGGTTCCACTTCCCGACGCGAGTACCGCAATGCGCATTGGTGTCGACCACTCCTCGGGGTACGGCTACGAGAGACCTAGAGGCCCTTGACGATTTCCACCATCAGCTCGCCAGCTTCGGTCGGGTTCAGGCCGACCTTCACCCCGGCGGCCTCGAGCGCTTCCATCTTCGCCTTAGCGGTGCCAGTATTGCCCGACACGATCGCTCCAGCGTGGCCCATCTTCTTGCCTGCAGGTGCTGTGACGCCAGCGATATAGCTGGACACCGGCTTGGAGACCGACGACTTGATGTAATCAGCAGCTTCTTCCTCCGCCGAGCCGCCAATTTCGCCAATCATCATGATCGCGTGAGTTTCAGGGTCCGCCTCGAACGCCTTCAGACAGTCGATGAACGTCGTGCCCGGTACTGGGTCGCCACCGATTCCAACGCAGGTCGTTACGCCAATTCCCTGCTGTTGCAGCTCATAGAGTGCCTGATAGGTAAGGGTTCCCGAGCGGCTCACGATGCCCACATTCTTCTCACCCGGAACAGCCGCCTTGGCGATGTGTCCCGCGGTGATTCCGATGTTGCACTTCCCTGGTGAAATGATTCCCGGGCAATTTGGACCAAGCAACTGCACTCCTGGGAAGTCGCGCTTGAGCTTGTTGTAGAACCAGGCCTCATCGTGGGCGGGCACGCCTTCGGTGATGCACACGATGAATTCGATTCCACCCTCGGCGGCTTCCATCACGGCTGCTCGAACCCCCGGTGCAGGGATGAAGATGCAGCTGGCGTTCGCGCCAGTTTCTGCAACAGCGTCCTTGATGGTGGCGAAGACCGGGATGCCGTCAACATCGGTCCCGGCCTTCTTGGGGCTCGTGCCGGCAACCACCTTTGTTCCGTAGTCTCGGTTGAGGAGGCCGTAGTAGCGACCCTGACTTCCCGTCAGGCCTTGGTATACGACTTTGGTGTTCTCATCTACAAAGATCGACATGATTCAGTCCTCTTGATCAGGTTCAGCGCGCTGCGGCGAGTTCGACAGCCTTGCGGGCTGCATCCAACATGGTCGGCGCCATCTGCAAGGCGTCATTCAGGTGCGGGGCGAGAATCGCTCGTCCCTCTTCGGCATTGGTGCCATCGAGGCGGATCACGATTGGAGCGTCGATGGAGACTCGACCAAGCGCTGTGATGATTCCATTCGCAACCTCTTCGCCACGGGTAATTCCGCCGAAGATATTGATGAAGATTGACTTCACACGAGGGTCGTTGTTGATGACCTCCAGAGCGCCGGCCATCACGTCTGCATTTGCACCGCCGCCGATATCGAGGAAGTTGGCTGCGGCCCCACCCACTTGGTTGACCACATCGAGAGTAGACATCGCCAAGCCGGCGCCATTCGCTATCACGCCCACCGAACCATCGAGGCCCACATACTGAAGGCCTTTGTCATGGGCAGCTGCCTCACGCTCGTCACGAACCTGCGAGGCGTCGTACTGCTCGTACTCAGGATGACGGAAGGTGCTATTCGCATCCAGGGTCACCTTGGCGTCCAACGCATGAACCTCACCAGTCGGCTTCAGAATGAGCGGGTTGATCTCGGCCAGATCGGCATCACCCTCGACATACGCCGTGTAGAGCTTCAGCAGGATGTCCACGGCTCCATCGGTGGCCACTGGGTTGAGCTTGGCAGCCTCCACCCATGCGCGTGCCGCAGGCTCGGTAAGGCCGTCTACCGGGTCAATCCAGATTTTGGCGATCGCGTCAGGGTTGTCGACGGCAACCTGCTCGATCTCAACACCGCCCTCGGCCGAGAGCATCCCGAGATGCTTCTTCGCCGCACGGTCCAACGTGAAGCTGGCGTAGTACTCCTCGGCGATATCGGAGGCGACCTCGATCCAAATGATCTTGACGATGTGGCCCTTGATGTCGAGGCCAAGGATATTTACTGCATGCTCGCGGGCCTCAGCGGCGTCGTTTGCCAGTTTCACACCGCCAGCCTTGCCACGGCCACCAACCTGGACCTGGGCCTTGATCACGACTGGGTAGCCGATCCGGTCTGCAATCGCGACCGCCTCGTCCACATTGTCTGTCGCTTCCCCCGCCGAAACGGGAATTCCGAACGAGGCAAAGAACTGCTTGCCTTGGTACTCGAACAGGTCCATGTATGGAGCCTCCAACGTAGAGATCGATGAGTCCGAGGGCCCCCATTTCATCAGGCCACTTCGAGCGGCGATACTAGAGAACAGTAAGCAGAACTCCCAATCCGGTGCCTGGGTTGTCGATTCGACGAATCGAAATCCTCATCACCGAACACCTCCAAGGATTCCCAATGCCTATTGAGCAACGCGATGGAAAGTCGCAGCTTCGAGCGATCCTGATTGCGGTCGTTGGTCTCATCTTCGCCGCAACCTTGGGCTACGCCGTGTTCCGAGGCTCTTCTGGGCCGCTTCCCACGCAGCAGTCCAGCCCCAGCGGCAATCGAGGCGTCTTTAACGCTGGTGACGCCGACCGCCTTGCTGCAGCCGTCAAGAAAGACGGACCGATTCTGCTTCCCGATGCGTCGAGCGATGGCCAAGCAACGCCCATCTACCTGGATCACCAGGGCAGCAACCCTCGCACGGGATGGTCTGCGATCGAGGCTCGCGCTCCGGGGGGCAAGAAGGACTGCTTTGTTGCTTGGGATATCAAGGCTGCCGTGTACCGAGACTCGTGCACCGAAGAAGAGTACGAACGGGAAGCCGAGGAATTCCGATCCTTTCCAACGAAGGTCACGAAGTCAGGCGACATCACCGTGGACGTCCAGCCAACGAAATAGCTGCCGTCCGGAGGCCTGGGCATGGCCTGGGCCTGGGCATGGCCTGGGCCTAGGCATGGCCTGGGACTGGCCGCGCTTGGCAGTGCCGCATAGCTCAGTTCCGAGCCCGCGTCGTTGGGGGTCTTCCCCCACACATCTCGCGGATAATCGAACGCCTGTTCTGGTAGTCTTTCGTTCGTGATCGACAACGCTGGGCAGGAGGAACGAGAACAGCAGGTGGCGACACTTGGCCACCGCATTGGCCTCCTGACAGCCCATATCAACGCTCTCTCCGTAGAGCTGGCCACTGCAGTCGGGGAGTTCGACGCCATTGGCGGGTGGGAAGGCTTCCGCTCAATGGCTCAGTGGCTGGGAGTCCGTGCGGGGTGGCGCCAAGCAGATGC
>DORQ01000115.1:16064-17352 GCA_003514205.1 Acidimicrobiaceae bacterium | reverse complement strand
ACCTGATCGATCACGCCACCAGGTTAGGGCTGAACTTGATCTTGGCCCAGGCCGACCGCTTGTGGTCTGCGTTGCGCGCCATCATCCTCAGAAACGACTGGACCTACTCGTGGCGGCCTGGACAGATGCCTTCGCAGCGCGCGCCACGGCAGACCCCGAGTCGGTCCCACTCCTTGCAATCGTGGGCGAGGGCCCTGAAACCGGACCGATCTCGCAGTGCATTGCGGCCTCCTCGGTGGGCTGGAGTATTCGCCTCCTCGGGCGCAGGGAACCCGCAACTACCTATGTTGCCGCAGCGGATTGCTTCATTTTGGCTTCCGACTGGGAGGGAGTTCCGTTCGTGGTGGCTGAGGCGATTTCGCTGGAGGTACCAGTGATCTCGACTGAGGTCGGCATGGTGCCAACCTTCTTGGAGGGTTCCTCTTTGATTGTTCCGGTCGGCGATGTCGCGGCGCTCAGCGAGGCAATTCTGAGATGGGAGAGCGATATGGAGCACTTTCAGGCTGAGGCCAATGAGTACCGCCAACGGCTTCAGCGGGAATTCGGCCGAGATGTTCTCACGGCGGAAGTGGTTGAGTGCTACCAACAACTAGCTCGGCGAGGCCAGCCATGAGCAATGATCGTACGTACCCGAGTTGGCGCAATAGCGTGGCGCCTATGTCAAAACCATTGGGCGTTGCTCTGCTCGTCATACTGCTCCTCGCAGCAGTGGTGGGTGGCCTGACTCCCGACATCGCTAGCGCTGAGCCGCTGGGGCACAACCTCCGGACCAGCGGCGCCGAATCCAGTCAGGCCAGTTCCGCCACACCGGTGACCGCACGACGGGTGCTAGTGGTCGCCGCTCCACGGCTCACCTGGGGGGTCCTGAAGGACCATGACGCGCCCAATATGTCGAGGTTTCTTGAGCGTGCATCCGTTGCAGCGATGAGTCCGCGCACCGTCGGTCCAACCACCATCGCTGCTGACGCGTATCTGAGCCTGGGCGCCGGAAACCGCGTGTCGGGCGGATCCTCGAGCGATGGGGTGGTAGCCGAGATCGGTGAACAGACGCTCGCTGGTGATCCTGTGGCGTTGTATCGACGATCGACTGGTATCGAACCAACCTCTCCAATCCTGGCGCTCGGGCTTCCAGGAATAGAGCGGGTGAACGATTCGTTATTGTATGGAGCGAGCCCAGGAGCAATGGTCGACGCGTTAGAAGCTGCCGACAAGCGAGTGGCCGCTGTCGGCAACGCCGACCTCCGCTTTGGGATTCCCGATGGGCGCCAATTCGCATTGGCAGCGATGG
>DORQ01000115.1:11519-15837 GCA_003514205.1 Acidimicrobiaceae bacterium | reverse complement strand
GAGGTGTATCTGCGAGCGGTGGAGACGGCCTGGAGCGATTCCGATGTCGTGATCGCTGAGCTTTCAGATCTTGAACGGGCCGAGGCGGCACGAAACGTCTCAATTGGGACACAAGCTGAACGACTTCAGGCTCAGAGCCTTGTGCGTAGCGACGAGTTGTTTGGCGAGTTGCTGAAGTCAGTGGACCTCTCACAGGACCTCGTGATTCTCGCTGGCACGACCCCACCTAGCTCGGGCAATGAGCTCATGGTCTTTGGAATGGATGGCATCGGGACGGCACCGGACCGAGCCTGGGCGATCTCAGGAAGCACCCGACGCGAGGGCTACGTTGCGCTCACCGATATTGCCTCAACGGTGTTGAGTTCGTTGGGTGTTGAGGTTCCAAACTCCGCCAACGACACGAGAATTCGAAGTATTGGTGACCCAGCTCCGCTGACCGAACGACTTGATTCGATGATCTCGTGGTCGCATCGAGCGGTGATCCGAGATGAGGTCTTCGGTCTGATGAGCGTGATCTTCATCGTGATCCTTCTCGCTGCGCTGGTATCGACCATTCTCTGCTTGTCTCGCCTGCCGAGGATCGCTGGTGTGTCGCGCTGGCTTTCATTGTGGGTTCTGGCAATTCTGTCCTCGGTGTATCTGGTGGCGCTTGTGCCAGCCGCGTACGCGAGCGGCGTCTCGCTGGTGTTTTGGATACTTGCGCTTGCCGCCGCGCTGGCCACAGCGGCGAGTTTCGGGGTCAACGTTGCGCGATCGTTGCCCCCAATCCTGCTGGTGGCGCTGCTGTGGGCGGTCCTGGCGATCGACATCGTGACGGGAGCCGAACTCCAGATGAACACCATGTTTGGCTATTCGGCAATCGTCGCGGGACGATTCGCCGGGATGGGCAACCAGGCCTTCTCGATGTTCATGATCTCTGTGCTGCTGTTGTCGGCGGCGTGGGTGACCTATCGGGAGCGGGCCGGGTCGAATTCGTTGGATGCCGTCGAGGACAAACCCGACAGTGGCGTGGTCTCGTGGAGCACCCTCTCAGCGGTGATAGCTCTGTCTATTGTGAGTATCGTCATCGACGGCGCCCCGTCCCTCGGCTCCGATGTTGGTGGAGTACTCGCCTTCGGTCCAGCGGCAGCAATTGCCGTGCTGATGTACCGAAAGATTCGTGTCTCACTTCGGCTGCTGGTGGTGATCGGATTGAGTTCAGTCGGTGTGTTGGCGTTGTTCGCAGGGCTGGACTACACACGGCCCTCCTCGGAACAAACCCACCTCGGAAGGTTCGTCAAGAAGCTCTTGGACGGTGATGCGGGGGTGATTTTCCAGCGGAAACTGCAAGCGAATATCAACCTCCTCGGGGCTATCTGGACGTGGATCATCCCAATCGCTTTGGCTTACTTGACGTACCTCATGTGGCGGCCGAACCACACCCTGACTCAACTCCTTGCCACCTTTCCCGCCGCACGGGTGTTTGGGGTCTCTGGGTTGACGCTGGGGGTTCTCGCGATGGGCGTGAACGATTCGGGGGTGTCGATGCCAGCAATGATGCTCGCGATAGCCCTAGCGACCATCAGCTACCTCGCCATCAACCTCGACCTCGGCGGCATCGACCAATCCACTGAGGACGACGGCATCGACGATGGCGATGCAATGCCTACTGACACTGCGAAAGCGGCGCTTCAGTGATCCCCCTCCTTCTCGCCGCTGTGCTGGGAGCGGTGGTCGTCGCTGTGCTTGAACGGACGACCAGGGCAACCTTCGCGGGCGAGCTTTTTCGCCGTACGAACTACCGCGGGGCAGAGTTGAGCACAGCTGTTGGGGTTCTCATTCCCTGCGGCCTGCTCGCTGCAGGTTCCGTGGCTGCGTTCCTGTCAACGTTGCGTCCGACGCATGGCCAGTTTCTCGTGGATTCTTGGCAACTCGCTGTACCCACCCTGCTCATCGCCACTGGTTTCGCGTTGTTGGGCCTGCTCGATGACTTGGGCGGGATGGGCCAACACGGCGGATTCACTGGCCATATTCGCTCCCTGCTCCGAGGAGAGGTGAGCACTGGAATGATCAAACTGCTTGGTGGGCCCTTCTTCGCCATCCTTGCTGTCCGTCAGATCTTTCCAATGACCTCGTGGGGTTGGCTGTTGGTTGACGGAGCAATCGTCGCGCTCGGGGCGAATACGGCCAATTTGTTCGACCGGGCGCCCGGTCGGGTGAACAAAGTCGCACAGCTGTGCGGTGCCTGCCTACTTGTGGCCTCACGAAATGACATCCTTGCGCCAGTTGCGGCGGTGTTGGGGGGCGCAGCTGCATTGCTCCGCGCTGACCTCAAGGAGCGTCTGATGTTGGGTGATGCGGGTTCGAACACGTTGGGTGCGGTGCTTGGCTTTGGAGTGGTGATCGTGGGCTCGGACCCGCAGAAGTGGATCCTGCTCGTGGTACTGGTGCTGCTAAATCTGGCTTCGGAGCGTGTTTCATTCTCCGCAATCATTGAGAAGATCGCAGTGCTTCGATACCTGGATCGCCTTGGCGCAACGCATCGGAACGCGCTGAGTAGCGAGCCGTTGGCATGAGTGCGGCGAGGTCTGATTCCCAGCTCGCGATGGTTCGGTTCAAAATGCGGGGCAGGTCCGCGTTATGGTGAGTGGACTTCAAGGAGGAGTAGTGACAAAGCACATCTTCGTCACCGGAGGCGTAGCTAGCTCTCTTGGTAAAGGGCTAACCGCATCTTCACTCGGCCGACTGCTGAAGGCCCGAGGCCTACGGGTCACGATGCAGAAGCTCGATCCGTACATCAACGTTGACCCTGGAACGATGAACCCCTTCGAGCATGGGGAGGTCTACATCACAGAAGACGGCGGCGAAACGGACCTGGATCTGGGTCACTATGAGCGGTTCATTGACGAGAACCTGACCCGGGATTCAAATGCGACCACAGGTTCGATTTACCTTGCTGTGCTCGCTGCAGAGCGCCGAGGTGAATACCTTGGAAAAACAGTTCAGGTCATCCCGCACATTACTGACGAGATCAAGAGCCGGATTCGGCGACTCGCCAACGATGATGTGGACGTGGTGATCACTGAAGTGGGTGGCACCGTCGGCGACATCGAGATTCTCCCGTTTCTGGAAGCTATACGTCAGTTTCGCCTTGACGTAGGTCGAAAGAACGTGTGCTACGTGCATGTGACGCTGGTGCCCTTTATCGGGCCGGCCGGGGAGCAGAAAACGAAGCCTACGCAACACTCGGTGACCGAGTTGCGCTCCAGAGGTATTCAGCCCGACGTCATCGTCTGCCGGAGCGAAGCTCCAATCAGCGCGGAACTGAAGCGCAAGATCTCCTCACTGTGCGACGTTGTACCGGCGGCCGTGGTGAACGCCGCGGATGCCGCAAGCTTGTATGACATTCCACTGGTCATGCATTCGGAGGGACTGGACACCCAGGTCTGTGAGCTGCTTGAGCTCAACTCCGTAGAGCCTGATCTGGAAGACTGGAAAGCCCTCGTTCGAAACGTGAAGGCGGCGACATTCCCGGTCCGGATTGGAATCGTCGGGAAGTACGTCGCCTTACCCGATGCCTACCTGTCGGTGGTTGAGTCGCTCAACCACGCTGGTGCCAAGCATGGCGTGGATTGCAAGATCGAGTGGATCCAAGCAGAGGACGTGGAAGGGATGCTTGCAGCGGGCCGCTGTGGCGACCTCGACGGCATCGTCATTCCCGGTGGGTTCGGTGAACGAGGCATAGAAGGCAAGATCGCTACCGCTCAATTCGCGCGGGAGAATCTCGTCCCCTGTCTCGGGCTGTGTCTCGGCATGCAGGTCATGACCATTGAGTTCGCCCGACACGAGCTTGGACTCGCAGGCGCCAACTCGGGCGAGGTTGACCCGCTCACCCCGCATCCAGTCATCGATATCTTGGAGTCACAGCGAAACGTCACCGACAAGGGCGGCACCATGCGTCTCGGCGCCTATGTCGCCGAGCTCGGCGAAGGCACGCAGGTTGCCAAGATCTATGGAAAGACAGTCGTTTCTGAACGCCATCGGCATCGTTATGAATTCAATCCGAAGTATCGGTCCCAGTTTGAGGGCACCGATTTCCTATGTTCGGGGTTGTCTCCCGACGGACAGCTGGTTGAGTTCATTGAGCTGAAGAACCACCCGTTCTGGATTGGGACCCAAGCGCATCCAGAGCTCAAGAGCCGTCCGACCAAGCCGGCACCGTTGTTCGATGCGTTCGTTGATGCCGCTCGGCTTCGTGCCGAGGGTCGCAATCCGCATCTCATCGACCTTGAGAACTTGGACCCAACGGATCTTCGAGTTCCTCGATGAACGAGGGCTC
>DORQ01000115.1:9125-11348 GCA_003514205.1 Acidimicrobiaceae bacterium | reverse complement strand
GCTGGGAACGAGGGCTCCGCTGGCTTCTCCAAACTCAGCGAACGGGTCATTCACGAAGGCTTCGTGGTGTCGTTGTTCGATGTGGAGTTCACCTCCCCAGACGGTGAGCTCATGCAACGAGATGTAGTTCGTCATCCGGGAGCGGTATCAGTCGTAGCGCTGAAATCGAATGGCAACGTGGTGATGGTCAGGCAGTTCCGTGCCCCAATGGAACGGGAGATGCTTGAGATCCCAGCCGGAAAGCGCGACGTTGACGGTGAGCCTCCAGAGGTGACCGCTGTTCGCGAGCTGGTTGAGGAAGTCGGCTTACGACCTGGATCGTTGGTCAAGCTCATCGAAATGTGCCATTCCCCTGGGTTCTGCGACGAGATCAACCACATCTTCCTAGCCACCGACTTGGAAGAAACCGAACGCCAGGTCGACGGTCCTGAGGAACGGCATATGACCATTGTGGAGGTCCCACTCGTTGAGGTGTTTGGCCGGATTGCCCGCGGCGAGATCACCGATGCGAAATCGGTGGTTGGGCTCACGCTGGCCGCACAGCGATTGGGCCTGGTCCCACCACCGGGATAGCGCGTGGCCACCACGATCGAGCTCCCCGCAGCTGCAGAAGAGTTTGTCACCTGGCTGACTGTCGAGCGGGGCAGGTCCCCAAACACACTTGTCTCGTACCGGTACGACCTGAATCGATACTTTGCCTGGCTTGGCGACAACGGCATCTCCCTCGACACAGTTCGCGAAGAGGACGGGGTGAGGTTCTTGCAGGAATGCGAGAGCACTGGATTGGGTCGGGCGTCCGTCCTGCGGGCCGGTGTCGTGGTTCGATCACTTCACCAATTCTTGGTGGATGAGGGTCGTCTTTCAACCAACGCGCTCGCTGCCGTTGAGCTTCCACGTCCAGTCGACGGCCTGCCGCGCCCCATCTCCGAATCGCAGATTCAACGGCTCTTCGACACTATCGCTGCTGATTCCCCCGCGGGACTTCGCGACCTCGCAATGATTGAGCTGTTATACGGCAGTGGACTGAGAGTCTCTGAACTCGTTGGGTTGTCGTTGCGGGATCCCGAGATGGATTCCCGGCTGTTGCGCGTTCTGGGGAAAGGGTCGAAGGAGCGAATTGTGCCAATGGGGCGTCCTTCGCTTGTTGCCCTGCAGCATTGGCTCGATGATGGCCGACCGGTGCTGCTGGAACGGGCGAGGGGTTCGAAACGAGACGCCCTCGCTCTGTTTGTGAATCAGCGCGGCGGGCGAATCACGCGTCAAGGAGTGTGGGCAGTGTTGCAGCAGTATGCGCGCAGAGCGGGGCTTGAGGATGTGATCTCGCCACATGTGCTTCGCCACTCATGTGCCACTCATATGCTGGACCATGGTGCCGATATTCGGTCTGTGCAGGAGATGCTCGGCCACAGCTCAATATCAACCACGCAGCGGTACACGAAAGTGATGGCCTCGCGGCTGTGGGGTGCATATGCTGCAGCACATCCTCGTGCTCACGTGTCCACTCGGGATCGAGACAAGGGTGCAGTTGGTCGTGAGAGCGCATCTGCTCGGGGGTCTGAGTAGTGGCGAGCCTCAAGCGTCTTCGTGCACTTCGTCCAGCGCATCGCGCTGGCCGCTTTTTCGGAGCGTTGCGGCCTGGGCCACCTCCGGCGCCCGAATGGGCCTGGGCGTTGTCGCAGCTCTCGCCGAGTGAACAGCGGCTCCTTCTGAAGATGCGAAACCCTGACCGCCGTCATGCAGTTGAGGTTGCCCGCAGGGTGCAGGCGCAACTTGCAGTCAGCGCCGACGGCGCTTCGGCGGGCGATCTCGACGATGGCGCAAGCGATGGTTCTGCGGAGTCCACCGACCACGCGTGGATCATCACAGCAGCGCTCCTTCACGATGTTGGCAAGGTGGCCTCTGGTTTGCGGACCTACGGCCGTGTCGTTGCGACATTGTGCGGAGTGTTCGGCGGGAGAGATCTGGCAGAGATTTGGCAACGGGGTTCGGGAATCACTCGCCGGGTTGGCATGTATCTCCGCTACGGCGATATCGGCGCGGAGATGCTGGAGTTGGCCCAAAGCGACCCTCGCGTTGTCGCGTGGTCGATGGAGCATCATGGTGCGCCGGAATCCTGGACGGTGCCCAGAGCAGCGGGCGAACTACTCGTGGCTGCAGACCGCTAGCGCATCAGCGAACCTGTCAGCTGGGGCTCTGTCGGCTGGGGCTCTGTCAGCTGGGGCT
>DORQ01000115.1:7942-8962 GCA_003514205.1 Acidimicrobiaceae bacterium | reverse complement strand
CTGTCAGCTGGGGCTCTGTCAGCTCTGGCCGAGGCCCATTGCCTCTTCAGCACGACGGAGAACCACCGAGGCGATCGCCTCAGCCTTTGTGGCCCCAAGTCGGAGGAGTCGCTCCACTTCACCAGGGTCGGTCTGCAACTCTGCCAGGCGAGCTTGCACAGGTCTCAAGGCCTCGATGACTGCTGCCGCGCAGTCTGCTTTCAGTGGCCCATACTGGCGGTACTCCTGCGCGAGTGTCTCCGGATCTCGCTGTGTTGTGGCGCCGAGAATAGACAGCAGGTTCGACACCCCTGGCTTTTGAGCGATGTCGAAACGAACCTCGCCCTCTGAGTCGGTGACTGCTCTCTTGAACTTCTTTTCAATCACCGCCGGTGGGTCGGTCACCAGCACCACCCCCTGGGGAGATTCAGCTGATTTCGACATCTTTGAGGTTGGATCCTGAAGATCCATGACTCGAGCACCAGCGGCTGGGGTCGAATGGGTGGGCAAAACGAACGTTGGGCCGTATCGAGCATTGAACCGCTCAGCTGCATCCCGGCAGAGCTCAATGTGCTGTTTCTGGTCCGCTCCGACGGGTACCTTCTCGGTGTCATACAGCAAGATGTCTGCTGCCTGCAGGGCTGGGTAGCTGAACAGCCCGGCTGAGACGAAGTTGGCCTTTTCCCGCTTGTCCTTGAATTGAGTCATACGGGTGAGTTCGCCATAAGAAATGACGCACTGCATCAGCCAGCCAAGTTGTGCGTGCTGGGGTACGTGAGATTGGACGAAGAGGGTGCATCGCTGTGGATCAAGGCCTGCAGCGATGAGAATTGAGGCCAGTTCGACAGTTTTGGCTCGCAACTCGCCTGGGTCCTTGGGGATGGTGATCGCATGCAGGTCCACAACGCAGTAGATCGCATCCTCTCGGTCAAGGTCCTGAACCCAGTTCGAGACCGCCCCAAGGTAGTTGCCGAGATGGATGTCGCCCGTGGGTTGGATGCCTGAGAATACGCGTGTCACGGAACGAGAGGCTACCGGTTG
>DORQ01000115.1:3394-7697 GCA_003514205.1 Acidimicrobiaceae bacterium | reverse complement strand
GTGGCAGTGCAAACCCCCGTTTTCGAAGGTCCATTCGACTTGCTTCTACACCTGATCCTGCGGGATCAGGTCGATCTGTATGACGTGTCGTTGACGTCCATTGTCGATGCCTACCTCGCGACGCTTGCCGCCATGGAGAACCTCAACCTTGATGTGGCAACCGAGTTCCTTCTGATCGCCGCCACGCTCGTGGACATGAAGGCCCGACGATTGTTGCCTGGGAGCGAGGACGGCGACCTCGACGAGGAGTTCGCTCTGTGGGAAGAGCGGGATCAGCTCCTGGCCCGTCTCCTTGAGTGCAAGACCTTCAAGGACGCCGCAGTGGTTCTCAACCACATGCATGACCTGGCATCCAGCGGGTATCCCCGGCTTGCGGGGCCAGACGAGCGATTCATCGACCTCGCACCCGACTCGTTGGTCGGCGTGACGCCGATGCGCCTCCGTGACGCCTATATCCGAGCCACAGCTCCCAAGCCGATCCCGACCATCGATCTCTTTCATGTGGCGCCGATTCGCGCCTCAGTGGTGGAGGCAGTCGCTGAACTGATGGACGATTTACCCCGCATCGGGCGGATCACCTTTCGGGACCTCACTGCTGCATTTGTCGACAAGTTGGAGATCGTTGTGCGGTTCCTGGCAGTATTGGAGCTGTTCAAGCAAGGATTGATCGACATCACGCAGATCTCGAACTTTGGCAGCATCACGATTGAGTGGACTGGTGGAGATTCTGCCGATGCAGCGGATCTTGCGCTGGTCGACATGTATGAGGGCTGAGAGTGGCTGAGGCGAACGAACCAGGCGAGTTGCCCGACGATAAGGATCCAGCGGGACCGCCTCGAGCTGATGTGAGGCGAGCGCTTGAGGCGATCATCATGGTTGCCGACGAGCCAGCAGATCCCCGCTTGCTCGCTCAGCTGATTGAGGCCCCGGTTGATCTCGTTGATTCCTGCTGCATCGAGCTCGCGGCGGAGTACAAAGAGAGCCTCCGAGGATTCGAGCTCATTCGGGTTGCCGGTGGATGGCGATTCCAATCTGCTGGCGACCTCGCTCCGTATGTGGAGCGGTTCGTGCTTACCGGCCAATCATCTCGTCTCTCGGCGGCTGCGCTTGAGACCTTGGCGATCGTGGCCTATAAGCAGCCGATCTCTCGCGCTCAGGTTGGAGCGATTCGGGGTGTGAGCGCTGAGGGGGTCATGAGGACCCTGCAACAACGTGGCTACATCACTGAGCTTTCCCGTGATCCGGGCCCCGGTCAGGCGGCGCTGTTTGGCACAACCAGCCAATTCCTGGAGAAGCTCGGTCTTAACTCCCTTGATGAACTACCTCCTCTGGGTGATTTCGTTCCCGGTCCAGAGGTCGTCGAGGCGCTGGAGCATGGTCTTCGCATCAGCGAGCATCCTGAGCCTGAGGTGGCCCCAGCGGACCTCGGGACCATTCAAGATCCTGCGGTGGTGTCATCGAACCTGGACCATGACGACAGCCAAGTCTGGGGCCTGCAGGATCAGGCTGAAGGACAGGAACTCGCCGACGCAGTCGAGACAAACGAGTCCGGCGGGGAACAGGATCTCTCCGAGGAGGTCATAGATCTCCGTGACGCGATTGAGCTCGACGCGCTTGAGCTGCTTGCAGATTCGCCTCGGAGCGAGTTCGGCAACGGCGGCGCGTCCATGCATCTCAACGGTGGCGACGCAGAGGCCGGGGATGCAGGCGGTGCTGCTGAAGATGGTGGCGTCGATGCCTCTGAAGCGTTGCGTCAACCACGGATCTCCTTGCGAGACATGCTTCGGCAACGTGACCAGTAGCGATCTGCCCGAAGGCCTTCGGCTGCAGAAAGTTCTTGCACAGGCCGGGATTGCGAGTCGACGAGTCGCCGAAGAAATGATCGAGGATGGCAGGGTCTCAGTTAACGGGGAGATCGCAAACCTCGGCAGACGAGTGAATCCTGACATCGATGTTGTTGAAGTGGACGGCGTCCACATCGGTGTTCGGCCTGGGTTGATCTATTACCTCCTCAATAAGCCAGCGGGTGTGGTCACCTCGGCAAAAGATACGCACGGTCGGCCAGTTGTGACCGACCTCGTGCCCGCAGAACCACGGGTGGTGCCAGTTGGGCGATTGGATCTCGACACAGAAGGGCTGCTGCTGCTTACCAACGACGGCGATCTCACGTTTCGACTGACCCATCCCAGCTTTGGAGTGGAAAAGGAGTACCTTGCCGAAGTCCAAACTGAGCCTTCTCGACGTGCGCTCCGCTCGCTCCGGGAGGGTCTTGACCTTGAGGACGGACGAACCGCTCCTGCAAAGGTCGCGCTGATTTCGCCCCGAATGCTGCGAATTACGATTCATGAAGGGAAAAATCGGCAGGTACGGAGGATGTGCGAGGCAGTGGGAAGTCCTGTGGTTCGTTTGGTTCGAACGCGAATTGGATCACTGATCGATCCGCAACTCCCGCCAGGGGAATTTCGAACACTTCGCCAGGACGAGGTCCGTGAACTCGAACGCGTGGTCGGACGCGCAGAGGCTCAGGTGCAGGGATGAACCGCCTAAGGTTGACAGATGGCTAGTGGAGTAGCAGCGCTTCGTGGAGCGACCACCTTTGAACACGATGATGCAGAACACGTAGGTGAACGTGTCGTGGAACTTGTCAGCGCGATGTTGGAACGCAACGGCATCGGCCATGACGATGTCATCTCGATCTTGTTCACCGCGACCTCAGATCTTCATTCAACTTTTCCCGCAACTGCGGCACGCCGACTTGGGCTTGGCGACGTACCGCTGATTTGTGCCCGTGAGTTGGACATAGAAGGCGCCATGCCCAGTTGTATTCGCGTACTGATGCACTTCAACACGGAGTTAGCTCGGGCCGAGTTGCGCCATATCTACCTGCACAACGCCCGAACGTTGCGCGACGATCTTCCAGAGTGAACGGACAAGAACCATTGCGGCGGGCCCAGATCGTGGGACTGGGCCTGATCGGCGGCTCCGTCGGTTGCGCGCTGAGAGAACGCGGCTGGTGGGTGACCGGTTCGGACCGTGATGCAAGCCACGAAACTGCAGCCCTCAAGCGGGGCGCCATCTCAGAGGTCGGTTGTGACACCACCGCTGAGCTCTGTGTCGTCGCAGTGCCTGTCGGGGAGATTTCCCGAGTCGTCAATGAACTTTCTGCTCTCGCTGATTGGGTGATCACCGACGTTGGCAGTGTGAAGCGGCCGGTCGTCGAAGCTGTGTCCTCCACCCGGTTCGTGCCTGGTCACCCCATGGCCGGATCTGAACAGGACGGGGTCGCTGCATCGAATGGATCAATGTTTCATGGCGCTGTCTGGGCACTGACTCCTTCCGCGCAGACTGAGGAGCAGGCGTTGGCACTGGTTCACTCCGTGGTTGCCTCCTTCGGTGCTGAGGTGGTCACGATTGACCCACTCGCCCACGATCAGGTTGTCGCAATGGTCTCCCATGTTCCTCATCTCACTGCGGCCACCTTGATGAGCCTGGCAAGCGAACGTGCAGTGAGCCAGACATCACTTCTTCGACTGGCAGCAGGCGGGTTTCGAGATATGACGCGGATCGCTGCCGGTTCGCCCTCTATCTGGCCTGACATCTGTGGTGAGAACCGGGTGGCCATCGTGGAAGTTCTCGAGGCGTTGATAGAGGATCTTGCCGAGGTTCGAGACTTGGTCGCGGCGAACAACCGATCGGGTCTGACGAGTCGATTGGAAGGGGCGCGGCAGGCTCGACGAAACCTCCCAACAACGGTGCAACGACCAGGAGACCTCATCGAGTGCCGCATCGGTGTTCCTGATCGTCCTGGGGTGTTGGCCCAAGTCACTGCGCTGGCGACCTCGCTCGACGTCAACATCTATGACATCGAGATAGCTCACTCTGCCGAAGGTCCACAAGGTGTCCTGATTCTTGTGCTCGACG
Organism: Acidimicrobiaceae bacterium; assembly: GCA_003514205.1. GTDB lineage: Bacteria > Actinomycetota > Acidimicrobiia > Acidimicrobiales > Microtrichaceae > UBA11034. Next base: position 3,776 of record DORQ01000115.1, on the reverse strand, counting down.
GCGGCCGGGCTTCAAGGTTCATGTCGGCGCTCTCAGCGGAGGGCTTTTCAGTTGCCTCGCGGGAGCTTGGGTGACGAGTCGATGAGCGTGGCCCGGAAGATAGTGCCGTTGCAGAACCCCCTCGATGCCGTAGTGCATGTACCAGGGTCGAAGTCGTTCACGAACCGGGCGCTGGTGTGCGCTGCCCTGGCCCCTGGAACCAGTCAGATTCGGGGCGCGCTGGTGGCTGATGACACAGCGGCGATGAGCTCTGCCTTGGGTGCCCTCGGTGCGGAGATAGTTGCGGGTCCCGCGGCGCCGCCGCTGTTGGGTGGCAACATAGATCTCACTGTCGATGGCGTTGAATTGCCGAGGCGGGTCGCCTCTGCGTCCGGCGCGGCGG
>DORQ01000115.1:0-3062 GCA_003514205.1 Acidimicrobiaceae bacterium | reverse complement strand
CCCATTGGGGAGTTCTCCTCGGAGATTTCAGTGAATGGTGCGGTGTCGAGCCAGTTTCTCTCCGGTCTGCTGTTGGCGGCACCGTGCCTCAGGAACGGTCTTCGAATCTCCGTTTCGGGGAAACTTCAATCACTGCCTTATGTAGAAATGACTATTGGGGTCATGCGGCAGTTTGGCGCACTCGTGACGGCGAATACCGGCTTCACTGACATCGCAGTAGCGCCAACGGGCTACACACCTACCGACTACGTCGTTGAGCCAGACGCGTCGGCGGCCTCCTACTTTTGGGCGGCAGGGGCACTGTGTGGCGGTCGGGTGTTTGTGCCAGGACTCACCACAGAGTCCTTGCAGGGCGATGTACGTTTCGTTGACACCTTGGAAGCAATGGGAGCGGAGGTGAAACGTTCCACTGAAGGAATTGCTGTCGGTGGCTCGGGTGTCTTGCGGGGTGTTGCAGCTGATTTCTCCGAGATTTCCGACACCGCCCAAACCTTGGCCGCCCTTGCCCCTTTTGCGTCGAGTTCCACGGAGATCTCTGGCATTGGGTTCATCCGGGCTAAAGAGATCGATCGCTTACAGGCAATCGTCTCCGAGCTCAGACGCTGTGGAGTTCCGGCCTTCGAGTTGGCAGATGGTGTCCGAATTGACCCAGCTCAGCCGCATCCAGCAGTTATCCAGCCGCTGGAGGATCATCGAATGGCCATGGCGTTTTCGTTGCTCGGGCTTCGATCTGAAGGAATCCAGATAGCTGATCCAGGTTGCGTAGCTAAGACGTTTCCCCATTACTGGGAGGTGTTCGAGGACATGTGCACGCAACACAGCGCTGCGAGAGGAACTGCTACATGACAGTCATTGCGCTTGACGGACCAGCAGGATCAGGCAAGTCGACGATTGCGCGGCTAGTGGCGCAACGTCTGGGCTGCGAGGTTCTCGACACTGGGGCGATGTATCGGGGAGTGACGTGGGCGGTCCTGCAAGCCGGAGTGGATCCAACCTGTTCGGAGGAGGCCACTGCCATTGCGGAACGAATCTCTGTCGAGGTTGGCGGCGGTCTGACCAAGGTGGACGGGGTAGATGTTTCTGACGCGATTCGTGGCCCGGCGGTCTCGGCCGCGGTGAGCGCTGTCTCAGCTCACCCTGGGGTTCGGAACGTACTCCGCGATCTGCAACGAGCCTGGATGGCCACTCACGGGGGCGGAGTGGTCGAGGGCCGAGACATCGGTACCGTTGTGTTCCCTGATGCCGACCTGAAGGTGTTCCTCACTGCAAGCATTGAGGTCCGCGCTCGTCGCCGGGGTCTCGAAGGACACCTGTCTGAGGACGAGGCGTCACGTAACATTGAGGCGCGTGACCTCGCCGATAGCAGCAGAGCTGATTCTCCGTTGCAGGAAGCGGGCGACTCTGTGGTAGTCGATACCTCCGACCTCAGCATTAACGAGGTCGTGGATACTATTGTTCGTCTTAACTCGAAACCGGAAGGCAACCGATGATCTCAAGGGCTGAAGCCGAGATGGTGGTCGAACGTGTGGGCCTTGGCGGACGGGTGGCCTACCGAGTTGTTTGGGTGTTCGCCAGGGCTCTCACCAAGGTCTACTGGCGCCTTGAGGTGGTTGGCGCTGAACGGGTTCCGACCACGGGCGGATTCGTGCTTGCGCCAGTCCATCGCTCCAACTTGGACTTTCTTCTCGCTGGCTTGGCGGTTCGTCGCAGGGTCCGCTTCATGGCCAAATCAACAATCTTCAAGAAGGCGAAAGTCTCACAAGCGATCTACGGCCTTGGAGGATTCCCAGTACAGCGAGATTCTGCTGATATTGGCTCATTGGTGATCTGTGAGCGGATTCTCGCCGCTGGGGAACCGGTGGTGGTGTTTCCCGAAGGTCGCCGGAAGGAAGGCGATCATGTGCACGACCTCTTCGACGGCCCAGCCTTCGTAGCAGCACGTCAGCGAGTGCCGATCATTCCCATTGGAATTGGAGGATCCGATCGGGCGATGCCGATCGGCTCGAAAATGATCTTTCCACGAAAGGTCACCATCGTGATCGGGGAGCCGATCTACCCTGATGTTCCGCTGCATGGTCGGGTTCCTCGTTCGGTAGTCCGAGCCTTGACTGAGGATCTTCGCGGGGCGGTGCAAGACGTATATGACACGGCGAGAGAGATGGCGAGCTGATACTGGACTGCTCAGCGTTGGTCGATGTTCTCGCCAGGCCAGTCAGATGCAGGCGCGAATGCCAGCAGATTGTCCTCCTCGTCGAGGAGCGCAATGCCATAGGCGATGATGTCGCCGGCTTCTTCGCCGCGCGGCATGTAGAAGGTCACTTCGGTGGCCCCGACCGGCTCATTCTTGAGAACTGACTGTGCCTTGACTGCGGTGGCAGCCATCAAGGAGGGTCGGGAGGAGACGGAGGCCCCGTCAGCGGATGTGAAGTTCTCGACGTAGCCTGCGGGATTGGCCGGGATTGCTCGCAATGTGGCTGATTTTGAGTCGGACACGCCAAAGGCGGCTGGGGTCAACGCGAGTTCGCGATCGGCGAGATTGAGCCCTGTTGGGCCAACAAAGTTCGAGTTCTCCGACACGATGAGGGCAAGCCTCGCGCCGGGTCCATCCGGAAGTGTTACATCAACATCTGAGCCATTCTCTGCCTCAAACCCAACGCGTAGTTGCACTTGGTTATTTGGACCTTCGTAGGTGGTCCAGTCTGTGACCTTGAGGTTGAACAGCGGTTGTGGGTTCTCCGAGTCTGGCTTGACTGCGCTGGCCTGTGCCGAGTCCCGAGCTGCCTTCGAGCCCTCCAACTTCTGAGTCTCCTCCTTGTTGGGTGTTGACTCGCTCGGGGTCTTCGAAGAGGAGTCGGGATTGCGAGTGATGAGGAAGACGAGCAACGCTGCTACTGCAACGGCGGCAAGAATCCACCCAATCGGCTTTCGTTGTCGCTGTGGCGCCGTGGGCTGGCTGGCAACCTCAGGCGGCGTGATGACCCGCTGTTTCACCGCACCGCTGGTCTCCTCGACCCGCTGGGCGTTGGAACTGTCGCCAGTCTCGCCAGTCTCGCCGGTCCCCG
>DORQ01000235.1 GCA_003514205.1 Acidimicrobiaceae bacterium | reverse complement strand
GTTCCGGCGCTACGGTGGCGATTTGGCTGAGAAGGTCCACCACGAGTCGTGTGTTGCGCACAAAGTCGCCGCCCGACATCCGACCGTCGATCAGGCCGACGAGTTCGGCGCCGTTGGCCCATGCGAAGGTGCCAGCGGCGAACCCGCCTGCGAGGTCTCTGGTCTGGGGTAGGCCGCGTTGTCGCTCAAGTCGTTGCACCGAGGAGCAGATCTTTGCCAGTCGAGCAAACCGCTTGGCAATCACTGCAGTCGGGAAGGAAGGAACAGGAGCGGAATCAGGCCGGCGCTCTTCATAGGTAATGCAGGCAACGAGTGCTGCGAGCGAGGCTTGGTCGAGCCCATCAAACAATCTGTCCTGCATGCCAAGCGCGAGAACAAGGTCGCACTCATGGTAGATCTGAGCGAGTCGCTCCCCCTGCTCGGTCAGCGACCATCCATCGAGAAACCCAAGCTCCCCGAGTACGTTGGCGACACCTCGAAAGCGCTGCACTACTGAACCAGTTCGCTTGTGGAGCTCTCGGTCGGATCGTTCAAGCTCCTTGTTCAGCTTTTCGAGTTGACCCTGCGCTTCCACGTGAGCTTCGCGGTCTGGACAGCTGTGAACGGGGTGGGATGTGCAGTCCTGTTCCGCTTGACTGCCGCGCCGTGGGGTCGTCTGTGCTGGCCGCGTCAGGGAGATCTGAGCGATCTTGAGGTCGTTGGCGACATGTTGAATGAACGCTTCGTTGTTTGGCGCGTACGGAGTGGGCAGCGCGATCTCCCCCGCAACTCGAACTGGCTCATCGAACTCAGCTTCGCCAAGGTTGACGAGGTTCGAATCCGCATCAATGACCTTGATTCGAAGTACTCCCTTGCCTCGAAATGCGACAGAGATGACGACGCCGAACCTCGGGGACTCCTGGTCAGGGAGCGCGATGATCTCCCCAGGTCGGAGGAGCTGCAGCGACTGGGCAACAATGGTTGAGGCCACCCCGGGAGCGGATCGGTGCTGGGCGGCTGCCTTGCTCAGCCTCGCGTATTCCACTACGTCGCCATGGGAGCAGTGTGCGAGTTCGGTGAGTCGCTCTTGACGCGCGCGAAGGGTTCGGAGCCGACGTTGGTGCCCAACGATGGATCGATCTGCCTGGAACTGTGCGAAGGATTGGCCGAGGAGGTCAAGCGCTCGATCCTCGTCATACCTTCGAACGATGTTGGCCGCCATGTTGTAGTTCGTTCGGAACGAACTCAAGAGGGGGAAGTTCCGGCTCATCGCAAGGTGAGCAAGCTGTGCGAACGGGACAAGGGGTGACCACAACACGACTGCAGCACCGATTTCGTCGATGCCTCGTCGGCCAGCTCGGCCGGTGATTTGTGTGTATTGCGAGGCGTTGAGAAGTTCGTGGCCGTCCCCGTTGTACTTCATCAGCTTCTCAATCACCACCGAGCGGGCAGGCATGTTGACGCCCAAGGCGAGGGTTTCAGTCGCGAAGACCACCTTGATGAGCCCAGCAATGAAACACTGCTCTGTGGCCTGCTTAAACGCTGGCACCATTCCTGCATGATGGGCAGCGATGCCCTGCTCCAGTGCGCTACACCACAGGTCGAAGTCCAGGGCGTCGAGATCCGCATCGGCGATCTCTCCCACGCAACGCTCCACGATCTCGCGCACCTGTCGGGCTTCAGCTGCGGTATTCAGCCGGAGACGAGCATCTCGAGCTAGCGCCAATGCATCATCGCAACCGTCCCTGCTGAAGATGAAATACAGCGTGGGAAGTAGGTCTTCCTCGGCGAGGCGTTCGATAGTTTCCAACCGCCGAGGTGTGGAGTATCGCTTTGGGGATCGACGACCGTGCTGCCATTTTGGAGCGCGAGGATCAGCGTCGAAATCCGATCCATGCGGGTTGGGGGCACCGTTCAACTCAATAGGGATGAGATGGTCGTGGCCAGAGTGTCGATCTGAGATCGCCAGGAGCTGGGTGAGTTCCACGGGGCGTTCAGTCTCAACAATGGTGACGGTTGGCCCTCGAACCGTTGAGATCCATTCACCAAGTTCGTCCGCATTCGAGACAGTTGCCGACAGGCATACGAGGCGCACGTTCTGGTCGAGGCCGATAATGACCTCCTCCCACACGGCTCCGCGATAGCTGTCCTGTAAGTAGTGGACTTCATCAAGGACAACGAGATGCAACCCAACCAAGGTCGAGGACCGTGCGTACATCATGTTGCGCAGCACCTCTGTGGTCATCACCAAGACATCTGCCGTTGGGTTGACAACGTGGTCGCCGGTGAGCAGCCCAACGTTGGCGGGGCCGAACTGTTGGGACAGGTCGGCGAATTTCTGGTTGGAGAGGGCCTTGATCGGCGTCGTGTAGAACGCCTTTCCGCCGCTGGCCAACGCCATGGCTATCCCGGCCTCTGCCACCACTGTCTTTCCCGAACCAGTCGGGGCCGATACCAACACCGAGCTTCCGTTATCGAGCGCTGCAATTGCGTCGAGCTGGAACTGGTCGAGGGTGAATCCTCGGGTGGGGGCCGTCATTGGGGTGCTGGTTTGCGCCGCTTGAGTAGGCGCGCAATCCAGATCGATGCCTCGTAGAAGAGGCACAGGGGAATCGACAGCGCGAACAGGCTCACTGGATCGCCGCCAGGTGTGATGACTGCGACCACAGTGACAATGCCCACGATCGCGTGGCGTCGAACTGCGGCGAGCTTGTCTGGCGTGACGAGACCCACCATCTGGGCCACCAAGAGCAGCAACGGGAACTCAAAGCTCAGCCCGAATGCAGCAACCATGAGCGCGAGTTTCTCGAAATAGGTCTGCGCCTGGTTCACGACCTCTGAGGAAGGAGGCGCCTGGCCGAGCAGCCAGCCGTAGATCTCGGGAAGCGAGATGTAGGCCAACGCGGCGCCAAGTGAGAAAAGAACCACGGAACTGAAGACGAACGCCGAGGCGTAACGCCGCTCCTTCTTGTAGAGCCCAGGTGCAATGAAGCTCCATAGCTGCCAAAACAACACCGGTGAGGCAAGAACCATGCCACCATACGTCGCGACCCTGAGCCGCATCGTAAACGGGTCAAATGCGTCCAAGTACAGCAGCTTGCATTCGGACTTCGTCGTTTTGGCGATCGCCTCGCAATAGGGGCGCAGCGCGAACTCTGTGATCTGGTCGAAGAAAAAATAGACCACCACGCCTGCCACCAGAATGGCGCAGGCGCACTTGAAGAGCCTGGTTCGAAGCTCCCGCAGATGATCCATCAGGCTCATCGTCGCAGTCGCTTCCGCTGGACCCTTTCGTCGGAATGGCCGTTTCACCCGCCGGCCCCAGGCTCGGTGGTCGAATCAGGCT
>DORQ01000111.1:9005-9146 GCA_003514205.1 Acidimicrobiaceae bacterium | reverse complement strand
CCTTGGCCGCCGCCGCCACACAACGCAGCAGCGCCGACTCCGCCGCCGCGCCGGGCCAACTCGTTCAGAACGGTCATCACAATTCGAGTTCCGGACATTCCAATTGGGTGCCCGAGAGCAATCGCACCACCGTTGACGTTG